>NZ_JBAGKI010000002.1:0-199897 GCF_036689795.1 Micromonospora palythoicola
CAAACCCCCCCACGCGCCGTGGGCCCGCCCCCGGGGGGGGGGTGGGTAGGTCCGACCCCCCGGCACACACGACACCGAGGGGGGCCCCCGGCAAGCGGGGCGCCCCTCGACTGCGTTGCGTCGTTGATACGGCGTACTCAGGAAGGATGTACCTGTGAGTTCAGCACCTCAGGGCGGGGACCGCCCCCGGGGTTACCAGGGTCGACCGGCGGATCGGGACGGCGGACCTCGCCGCGACGACCGCCCGTCGCGCCAGGACCGGGGAGAGGAACGAGGTTCTCGCGACGACCGCGGGTACGGCAGCGACCGATCCCGGTCCGGCGGCTTCCGCCGAGACGGTGACCGCCGTGAGGGCGGCTTCCGGGACAGTGGCCGCTCGGGCGGTGGGTACCGGGGCGAGCGCAGCGACCGTAGCTTCGGTGGGCGCGACGGCTCCGGCGACCGGGACCGTGGAACTGGCGGCTTCCGCGGCGGCGAACGCCGCGACTCCGACCGCCGTGAGGGTGGGTTCCGCCGCGACGATGGCGAGCGCTCCGGCGGCTTCCGTGGCGGCGACCGGGACCGTGGAACTGGCGGCTTCCGCGGCGGCGAACGCCGCGACTCCGACCGCCGTGAGGCTGGGTTCCGCCGCGACGATGGCGAGCGCTCCGGCGGCTTCCGTGGCGGCGACCGGGCAACCGGCGGATTCCGTAGCGAGCGCCGTGACGGCGGCGGCTTCCGTGGCGGTGACCGTCGTGAGGGTGGCTTCCGGGGCAACGACCGCGGTGCGGGCAGCGAGCGCCGCGAAGGTGGCTTCCGTGGCGGTGATCGCCGTGAGGGTGGTTTCCGGGACGGTGAGCGTCGTGAGGGCGGCTTCCGTGGGGGTGACCGTCGTGAGGGTGGTTTCCGGGACGGTGACCGTCGTGAGGGCGGCTTCCGTGGGGGCGACCGTCGTGAGGGTGGTTTCCGCGACGGCGAGCGCCGTGAGGGCGGGTTCCGTGGCGGTGACCGTCGTGAGGGTGGCTTCCGGGGCAACGACCGCGGTGCGGGCAGCGAGCGCCGCGAAGGTGGCTTCCGTGGCGGTGACCGTCGTGAGGGTGGTTTCCGCGACGGTGAGCGTCGTGAGGGCGGCTTCCGTGGGGGTGACCGTCGTGAGGGTGGTTTCCGCGACGGTGACCGTCGTGAGGGCGGCTTCCGTGGGGGCGAGCGTCGTGAGGGCGGGTTCCGTGGCGGTGATCGCCGTGAGGGCGGCTTCCGTGGGGGCGACCGTCGTGAGGGCGGCTTCCGTGGCGGTGACCGTCGTGAGGGCGGCTTCCGTGGCGGTGATCGCCGTGAGGGCGGCTTCCGTGGGGGCGACCGTCGTGAGGGCGGTTTCCGGGACGGTGAGCGTCGGGACGGCGGGTTCCGGGGTGACCGCCGCGAGGGTGGCTTCCGGGACCGGGACGGCGCTCGCGGAGCGGGCGGCTTCGCCGATCGCCGCGACGGTGGTTTCCGTCGTGGCGCGGATGAGCGTGGCGGCGACCGCCGTGGCGGCGGATTCCGGGACGACCGGGATGGTGAGCGTCGCTTTGGACGGCGTGCGGACGGACCCGGCTCGGCCGAGGACGGCCGAACGGAGGCGCCGGCGCTGCCTGACGAGATCGTCGCGACCGACCTGGACAAGGACGTCCGCGCCGAGCTGCTGTCGCTGGCGAAGCCGGTCGCGGAGACCGTTGCCCGGCACCTCGTGGCAACTGGGCAGCTGATCGACGAGGATCCGGCTGAGGCGCTCGCCCACGCACTTGCCGCTCGACGGCTGGCGTCACGGATCGCCGCGGTACGGGAAGCTGTCGGCTTGGCCGCCTACCACGCGGGGGAGTGGCAGTCGGCAATCGCCGAGCTGCGGACGTACCACCGGATGAGCGGTGCGCAGAGCCACCTTGCGGTGATCGCGGACAGCGAGCGGGCACTGGGCCGGCCCGAGCGTGCCATCGACCTGTTCCGTGGCGCCGACCAGGAGAAGCTCGATCCTGCCGTGGCCATCGAACTGCTGATCGTCGCTGCCGGCGCTCGCGGCGATCTCGGTCAGCGGGACGCCGCCGTGGCGATGCTCCAGGTTCCCGAGCTGACCACCGATGCCGTGCAGCCGTGGACGGCACGACTGCGGTACGCGTACGCCGACGCTCTGCTGGCCGTGGGACGGCGGACCGAGGCGCGGGAGTGGTTCTCCCGCGCGGCGGAGGTGGACGCCGAGGCGGAGACCGACGCCGCCGAGCGGCTGCTCGAACTCGACGGTGTGGTCATCGAGGGCGACGACGAGGACGAGGTGGCCGAGGAACTGGCTGCTGGTCCGGGTGCCCCTGGTGCGGTGCCGGCCCGTCCCGACGCCGGTTCGTCGAGCGAGACCGGGGACAGCGACCAGGATGACCCGACCGGGGACGACCTCGGGTCCGGCGAGCCGACGGCCGAGGCGACGGTCGACGCGGACCCCACGGCCCAGGGCTTGGCGGTTGGTCCGCCGGACACTGACGATGAGCGGAACGCGGACGCGGAGCCGGCCAGCGGGACCACCCGCGAGGCGGAGGGGACCGAGGAACCGGAGGCACGGCAGCGATGAGCGGGGGCCGGCTGGTCGACGGTTACGCCCTGGTCGTCTTCGACCTGGACGGGGTGATCTACCTGATCGACCAGCCGATTCCCGGCGCGGTCGAGACGGTCGGGCGGCTGCACGGTGAGGGCCGCGCGGTCGCGTACGCGACGAACAACGCCTCGCGTCGCGCCGCCGACGTGGCCGACCTGCTCACCGGGATGGGTGTGCCGGCCCGACCGGAGGAGGTCCTCACCAGCGCCGCCGCGGCCGCCCAGCTGCTGGGTGAGCGCCTACCGGCCGGTGCGCCGGTGCTGGTGGTGGGAGCCGAGGCGCTCCGAGCGGAAATCAGCGAGGCCGGCCTCAAGCCGGTCGCCACCGCCGACGAGGGCCCGGTCGCGGTCATCCAGGGGTACGGCCCACAGGTGGGCTGGGCCGACCTGGCCGAGGCGGCGGTGGCGGTACGGGCCGGCGCGACCTGGGTGGCCACGAACACCGACCGCACCCTGCCCAGCGGCCGTGGCCCGTTGCCGGGCAACGGCGCTCTGGTGGCCGCGCTGGCCACCGCGCTCGGCCGGGATCCGGACGAGATCGTCGGCAAGCCCGCACCGGAGCTGTTCGCCACCGCCGCCCGACGGGCGGACGGCGGTGCGGCGGTGGTCGTGGGCGACCGGCTGGACACCGACATCGAGGGTGCGAACCGGGCCGGCCTGGACAGCCTGCTGGTTCTGACCGGGGTCAGCGACGCCGCCGAGCTGCTCGCCGCGCCCGCCGAGCGACGGCCGACGTACGTCTCGTGGGACCTGACCGGGCTCTTCGACGTCGGTGGTGTAGTGCGGGTGCCGGCACCGGACGCCGACCACGGCGGCTGGCAGGTCAGCACCGGAACCGACGAGTGGCGGCTGTCCGGGGCGGGACGTGAGCTGGACGCGCTCGCCGCGCTCTGTGCGGCTGCCTGGCGCGGCCACCGGGCCGGCCCGGTCCGGCCGGCGTCGCCGGCCGCGGGCCAGGCGTTGGCGCGGCTCGGCCTGGTCTCCTGACCGGCTCAGAGCAGCTTGCGCAGCTTCATCAGGTCGAACGGGTTGGCCTTGATCGACACGCGGCGGTTGGCGACCGCGCGGGTGACGTCGAGGTCACCGCGCACCAGGGCCACCAGATCGTCACTGGTGGTGCTCATGGCGATCTTCGCCTTCGGATCGTCGCCGTCGGCGAGCTCCACCAGCCGACCGCCGGTGATCCGACCGTGGAAGGCGGTCTCCAGGTCGGTGATCCGGCAGGCCAGGGTGCGATCCAGGTCCACGCGATCACGGACGGTCTCCGCGTTGCGTTCGAGCCGGGCGGCCAGATCCTGCAACGCCTGCCGACACTCGTCCACCGTGGCCACCGATCGCCTCCTCGCCACACCACGTCGTCTCCCGGCACCGTACCGCACGGGACGGTTCCGACGGCCCGGTAGCGTGACACCTGCACAGCCGCCGGGCGAAAGGACTCAGGCATGCAGGACGCGTGGCGCGCCTACCTCGAACTGGCCATGGGCCTGACGGAGGCGCCCCGGAAGAAGGCACAGGACGCGGTACGCCGAGCGATGGGGTCAACCGGCGCCACGGCCGCTCAGCTGCAGACCCTGGCCGAGGAGTTACGGTCGACCGGCGCGGCCAACCGCGAGGCCCTGACCAAGCTGGTGCGGTTCGAGGTCGAGCGGGCGCTCGGTGTGGTGGGCCTGGCCACCGCTGAGGAGGTCGCCGAACTGGACCGCCGGGTGCGCGAGTTGGAACGCCAACTCCGGGCTACCGGCGGGGCACCCACCGGCGGCACCGCGCCCGGCCCCGCGACAACCGCCGGCCCCGCCGACAGCATCTCCGTGGGCACCCCGCCGACCGCGGCCGCAGCCCCACCGGCGAAGACGGTCGCCAAGAAGGCGGTGGCCAAGAAGGCGGTCGCGAAGAAGGCGGTGGCCAAGAAAGCGGTGGCCAAGAAGACCGTGGGCACGAAGGGAGGCGGCACGGTCGTGCGTACCGCTGACGGCGAGCCGGCGCCGCGACCGGCCAAGGCCGCACCGCCGCGCCCGCAGCGCCCGGACGGTGGCGCGTGACCGGGCGTCCCGTCGGCGACACGGCGCCCGGCCACCGTGCCGGGCCGGCCCCGCGCGAGGTGGCGGCATGACCGCGCCGCGGCCCGGTCCGACCGGTCCGCGTCCCGGCCCACCGCCGCAACGCTGGACCGGCGAGAACGGGCAGGATGACGCTCATCCGGCGGTCGACGCCGCCGTGCAGGCGATCGCCAACGCCGCGACGCTTGGACCCGCCGACCAGATCGCCCAGTACGAGGCCGCGTACCAGACGCTGCGGGAGACGCTGGCCACCATCGACCAGGCCTGAGGAGGCGCGTCCGTCCATGGCACGGCGTAACCGGTTGGACGCCGAACTCGTCCGTCGCGGTCTGGCCCGCTCCCGCGAGCAGGCGGTCGCGCTGGTGGAGGCCGGCCGCGTGCAGTTGCGTGGGGTGCCGGCCCGCAAGGCCGCCGCCATGGTCGATCCCGCCGACCCGCTGTTGGTCAGCGGCGCGGACCCGACCTCGGAGTACGTCTCCCGGGGCGGGCACAAGCTGGCCGGCGCGCTCGCCGCCTTCGCCCCCGCCGGGCTGGTGGTGGCCGGTCGACGCTGCCTCGACGCCGGCGCGTCCACCGGCGGTTTCACCGACGTGCTGCTGCGCGCCGACGCCGCCGAGGTGGTCGCGGTGGATGTCGGTTACGGCCAACTGGCCTGGTCGCTGCGGAACGACTCCCGGGTGCGGGTGCACGAACGCACGAACGTGCGGACGCTGACTCCCGAGTCGATCGGTGGCCCGGTCGACCTGACCGTCGCCGACCTGTCGTTCATCTCGTTGCGGCTGGTGCTGCCGGCCCTGGCGGCGTGCACCCGGGCCGACGGTGACCTGGCCCTGATGGTCAAACCGCAGTTCGAGGTGGGTCGCGAGCGGGTCGGTGCCGGTGGGGTGGTGCGCGATCCGGAGCTTCGGGCGCAGGCGGTGCTGGACGTCGCCGCGGCGGCCGCGACGCTGCGGTTGGGGCTGGCGGACCTGGCGGCCAGCCCGCTGCCCGGGCCGAGCGGCAACGTCGAGTTCTTCGTATGGTTACGCCGGGATGCGCCACCGGCCGACCCGGACCGGGTACGGACCGTGGTGACGGCCGGGCCACGCGGCCCGGTGCCGTCCGGCGGCGGGCCGGACGAGGCGACGGAGGAGGTGGCCACGTGAGCGAGCGAAGCAAGCGGACCATTTGGCGCGGCAGCGTGGCGGCTCGCGTCGTCGGCGCGCGGAGCGGGGCGGCGGCGTGAGCGAGCGAAGCGGGCGAACCGTTTGGCGCGGCAGCGTGGCGGCTCGCGTCGCCGGTGAGCGGAGCGGGGCGGCCGCGTGAGCCGGTCCGGGCGAGTTGAGCATCGGCGCGGGGTTCCCGGGCAGGAGCCACGGTGACCCGCACCGCCCTGTTGGTGACGCACACCGGTCGACGGCGCAGCACCGAGCATGCCCGTACGGTCGCCGCGGACCTGATCGCCGCCGGATTCGAGGTGCGGGTGGTGGCCGAGGAGGCCGAGGACCTCGACCTGCCGGGCACGGTACCGGTGACCGGGCCGGAGGCGGCCGAGGGAGCCGAGATCGTCTTCGCGCTCGGCGGGGACGGCACGTTCCTGCGCGCCGCGGAGCTGGCCCGGCCGGCGAAGGTGCCGCTGCTCGGCATCAACCTCGGCAAGGTCGGGTTTCTCGCCGAGGCGGAGATCGACGATCTCGACGTGGCGGTCCGGGACGTGGTCAGCCGCAACTACAGCGTCGACGAACGACTCACCCTCGACGTGACGGCCGAATTCGACGGCGGGCCGACCATCGAGTCGTGGGCCCTCAACGAGATAAGCGTCGAGAAGGGCGAGCGGGCCCAGATGCTGGAACTGCTGGTGGACGTCGACGGGCGGCCGCTGTCCCGGTACGGCTGCGACGGCGTGGTCTGCGCCACGCCCACCGGCTCCACCGCGTACGCGTTCTCGGGCGGGGGGCCGGTGGTCTGGCCCGAGGTGGAGGCGTTGCTGCTGGTGCCGATCAGCGCGCACGCGTTGTTCAGCCGGCCGCTGGTGACGGCCCCCACCTCCACCATGACGATAACCGTCGACCCGTTCACCACGCTGGCTGTGCTCTGCTGCGACGGGCGGCGGGTGTACGACCTGCCGCCCGGCGCCCGGGTCACGGTGCGGCGGGGCGCCCTGCCGGTACGCGTCGTCCGGCTGCGGGACCGGTCGTTCACCGCGCGTCTGGTGGCCAAGTTCGATCTTCCGGTGCACGGCTGGCGGGGCAACCGTCGCTGACGTCGGCGGCCGCGCCGGCTGGTCAAGTGTCGGGCCACGCGTCTACTGTCGGTTGCTGTGCTGGAGGAGCTACGCATCACCGGACTGGGTGTCATCGAGGACACGACGTTGCCGCTGACCGGCGGCATGAACGTCATCACCGGCGAGACCGGTGCCGGCAAGACGATGGTGGTGACCGGGCTCGGCCTGCTCTTCGGTGGTCGGGCCGACGCCGGCCGGGTGCGTGCCGAACCCGGCCGCGCCGTCGTCGAGGGCCGGCTGCGTCTGGGTGGCCGGGTGGCCGAGACGGTGCACGCCCGGATCACCGACGCCGGAGGTGAACCCGACGAGGACGGCTGCCTGCTGCTGAGCCGGACGGTCACGGTGGAGGGTCGGTCCCGGGCCCACCTGGGTGGTCGCGGGATGCCGGTGTCGATGCTCGGCGAGGTCGGTGAGCAGGCCGTCGCGGTCCACGGCCAGTCCGACCAGCTGCGGTTGCTGCGCCCGGCGGAGCAGCGGGCCGCGTTGGACCGGTTCGCCGGACCTGAGCACGAGAAGCTGCTCGACGCGACGCGGGACGCGTTCACCCGGTGGCGTCGGGTGGTCGACGACCTGGCCGACCGGCGACGCAACGCGCGGGAGCGCCACCAGGAGACCGACCTGCTGCGGCTGGGCCTCGACGAGATCACCCGGGTCGATCCGCAGCCGGGTGAGGACGACGAGCTGAAGGCGGAGGCGCAACGACTGGAGCACGCCGAAGGTCTGCGTACCGCGGCTCAGCTGGCCCACCAGTGCGTGGCCGGCGGGTTGGAGGCCACCGACGACACGCCCGACGCCTCGACGCTGCTCGGCACCGCCCGGCGCACGCTCGAGGCGCAGGCCGGCACCGATCCGGCGCTCGGCGAACTGGCCGTGCGCCTGGAGGAGGCGGCCACGCTTGTCGCCGACGTGTCGGTGGAGCTGTCCACGTACCTCGCCGGCCTGGACGCCGATCCGGCCCGGCTGCAGGCCCTCTACGAGCGACGGGCCGCGTTGCGCGCGTTGACCCGCAAGTACGCCGACGACGTCGACGGTGTGATCGCCTGGGCGGAGCGGGCCCGGACCCGACTGTCCGAGCTGGACAACTCCGACGAGCTGCTCGATGAGCTGGATCGGGAGGCGTCCCGGTTGGCCGGTGAGGTGGCCGAGCTGGCCGGCCGGCTGTCGGTGTCCCGGCAGGAGGCGGCGGCGCGGTTCGCCGAGCAGGTCACCGTCGAGCTGGCCGGGTTGGCGATGCCGCACGCCCGGATCGAGGTGGCGGTGCTGCCCCGACCCGCCGGTCGGGCCGAACCGACGTTGCCGGTCAACGGGGTCGACGTCGGCGTCGGACCCGACGGCGGCGACGAGGTCGAGCTGCGGCTGCTGGCCCACCCCGGCGCGCCGTCCCTGCCCCTGCAACGGGGTGCCTCCGGCGGCGAGCTGTCCCGGGTGATGCTCGCCATCGAGGTGGTCTTCGCCGGTTCCGGCGGCCCACCGACGCTGGTCTTCGACGAGGTCGACGCGGGCGTGGGTGGCCAGGCGGCGGTGGAGATCGGCCGCCGGCTCGCCCGGCTGGCCCGCAGCCACCAGGTCCTGGTGGTGACCCACCTGCCGCAGGTCGCCGCCTTCGCCGACCGGCACTTGGTGGTGGCCAAGGACACCGGCGGCGCGGTCACCACCAGCGGGGTCCGGGTGGTGGAGGACACCGAGCGGGCCCGGGAACTCGCCCGGATGCTCGCGGGTTTGCCGGACTCGGATCTGGGTATCGCCCACGCCGAGGAACTCCTGGCCGTGGCGGCCAGGGAACGGCGGTCCTGAGACCGCGATTGTGAGCGGAGGCACACCGGCCTTCGCCCATGTGTGCTTCCCTGGGTAGGCGGCCCTGCTCAGGCATGTCGCGACAGATTCCCCTGCCTCACATGCCAGGATGGTCACGATGCGTCTACCCACGTTGCGCCGGGCCCGGAACGCGGAACCGGGACAGATCCTCGGCACCGCGCGCCTGGACCGCCGTACGAAACGGCTGGTCGGCCGGCTCCGCCCCGGCGACATCGCGGTCATCGACCACGTCGACCTGGACCGGGTCGCCGCCGACTCGCTCGTCGCGGTCGGTGTCGGTGCGGTGCTCAACGCCAAGCCGTCGGTCTCCGGCCGTTACCCCAACCTCGGGCCGGAGGTGCTGATCTCGGCGGGCATCCCGCTGCTCGACGACCTCGGCGAGGGCGTCTTCGAGCGGATCCGTGAGGGCGACACGGTGCGCATCGAGGGCAACACCGTCTACCTGGACGACGATCCGGTGGCACACGGCAGCCTCCAGGACGCCGAGAGCGTGGCCAAGGCGATGACCGACGCCCGGGAGGGCCTGTCGGTGCAGTTGGAGGCGTTCGCCGCCAACACGATGGACTACCTCAAGCAGGAGCGCGACCTGCTGCTCGACGGTGTCGGAGTGCCCGAGATCGCCACCGAGGTGCAGGGCCGGCACTGTCTGATCGTGGTCCGGGGCTACGACTACAAGGCCGACCTGGACGTGCTGCGCCCGTACATCCGGGAGTTCAAGCCGGTGCTGATCGGCGTCGACGGGGGCGCCGACGCCCTGGTCGAGGCGGGCTACACCCCCGATATGATCATCGGCGACATGGATTCGGTCACCGATGACGTGCTGCGCTGCGGCGCCGAGGTCATCGTGCACGCGTACCCGGACGGGCGGGCGCCGGGACTGCCCCGCGTCAACGGCCTCGGCGTGCCGGCGGTGACCTTCCCCGCCGCCGCCACCAGCGAGGATCTCGCCATGCTGCTGGCCGACGAGAAGGGCGCCTCGCTGATCGTCGCGGTGGGTACCCACGCCACGCTCGTCGAGTTCCTCGACAAGGGGCGCGGCGGCATGGCGTCGACGTTCCTCACCCGCCTCAAGGTCGGTGGCAAGCTGGTCGACGCCAAGGGCGTCAGCCGGCTGTACCGGCAGAGCATCTCGGGGTCGTCCCTGCTGCTGCTGGTCCTGTCGGCGCTGGCCGCCATGGCGTCGGCGGTGGCCGTCTCCACCGTCGGCAAGGCGTACCTGGGCGTGGTCTCCGAGTGGTGGGACAATTTCGTGTTCCAGCTCGGCCAGCTCTTCTAGCTCCCGACCGATCAAGAGGCTTCAAGCGTGATCAACTTCCGGTACCACGTGGTGTCCCTGACCGCGGTCTTCCTCGCCCTGGCGATCGGCCTGGTGGTGGGTACCGCCGCGCTCAACGGTCCGGTCGCGGACTCGCTCCGGGAGACCGTCAACGAACTGCGCAAGGACAACCAGCAGATGCGCCAGGCGGTCCAGAACATGCAACGGGAACTCGAGCTGGAGGAGGAGTTCGCCGCCGAAATGGCCCAGGTGATGCTGCCGGGCACGCTCAGCGGCAAGCGGGTGCTGGTGCTCAGCCTGCCCACCGGTCGCGAGCACACCGACGGGGTGCTCAACATGCTCCAGCTGGCCGGTGCCGACGTCACCGGGCGGGTCGACCTGCAGGACAAGTTCATCAACCCGGAGAACAACAACGACCTGCTCGAACTGGCGGTCACCGCGGCCCGGCCGACCGACGCGCCGACCGCGGGACTACCCGGCAACGGCCACGGCGTCGAGACGTCCAGCGCCCTGCTGGCCACCGTGCTGCTGGACCAGCCCGCCGGCGCCGAGCCGGTCACCGAGGCCGACCGGCGGGCGGTGCTGGCCGCGTACGGCAACGCCAACTACCTGACCACCGGCGACCGGATCACCGCACCGGCGGAGGCCGTCGTGGTGGTCAGCGGGCAGCCGTACGTGGACAAGGACTCCGCCAAGAAGGACGAGTCCGTGGTCAAGATCGCCGAGCAGTTCGACCGGACCGGGGCGATCGTGGTGGCCGGCAACGGCTCGGCCGGCGGGAACCTGGTGGCCTTCGTCCGGGGTGACGCGGTGCTCGCCCAGACCATCTCGACGATCGACAACGCCAACACCGTCCAGGGGCAGCTGGTCACCACCCTGGCGCTGGTGCAGCAGCTCGCCGACCGTAAGGCCGGTCACTTCGGCGTCGGTGACAGCGCTGCCTCGCTGGTGCCTAGACTGCCCCAGTGAACCCTTCTCGCCCTCCGCACGGCCCGACCTGTCGGCGGGTCGCCGGAGGTGCGCCCGCGCCCAGCGGGGCGGGTTGACGAGGGGTCCAGTGGCGTGACGGGGCACCAGGTGCCCGATCCGACGATCTCCGCCGGCCGGCGGGAGGGGATGGCGTGAGTGAGCGGGACGGTGACGTGACGGTCTTCGGTCGACTCCTGGTGGCCGGGGCCGGGGCGGTCGCCGCCCGGTACGCGCTCCGCGTGATCCGCACCGCACCGCCCGCGCCGGCCCTGGAACGGACCAACTTCCGGGGACGCACCGTGACCCTGGCCGGCGGACCGGCCCTCGCGTTGGGGGCCTCGGGCGCCGCGGCCTGCGGGGCGGCGAGTGTGCCGGCTGGGGCGGCCACCCTGGTCGCCGGGCTCGGCGCCGGCGCCGTGGGCCTCTACGACGACATCGTCGGTGCCCGCCCGGAGCAGAAGGCGGCCAAGGGGTTCGCCGGGCACCTGGCCGCGTTGCGGCAGGGCCGGGTCACCGCCGGCCTCGTCAAGATCGTCGGAGTGGGTGCGGCCGGTCTGGGGGCGGCGGTCCTGCTCGCCGCCGATCGCGACGTGGCGGGGCATCCCCGTCGGCGCCGACCGGGCGCGGTGGGGCGGGGCGTCGACGTGCTGCTCGGTGCCGGGGTGGTGGCCGGCACGGCGAACCTGGTCAACCTGCTCGACCTGCGCCCGGGACGGGCGCTGAAGTCGGGTCTGCTGCTCGGTGCCCCGCTGAGCGGCGGACGGCACGGCGGGATCGCCTCGGGCGCGGCCGGTGCCGCCGCCGGGCTGCTCCCCGCCGACCTCGCCGAGGACGTGATGCTCGGCGACAGCGGCGCGAACGCCCTCGGCGCGGTGCTCGGGGTGGCGCTGGCCGCCCGTACCGGCCCGGCCGGCCGGGCCGGGCTGCTGGCCGTCCTCGCCGGGCTCACCGCCGCCAGCGAGAAGGTGAGCTTCACGAGGGTCATCGCGAGCACGCCGGGGCTGCGTGAACTCGACGCGCTGGGCCGACGCGCCGACTGACGTGACCAGACCGGCCCCCCTCGTCGGCGCCGGCCGGGTGGCCGGAGCGGCCGCCCTCATCGCCGCACTCACCGTGCTCAGCAGGCTGGCCGGGTTCGGGCGTACCGCCGTGTTCACCTGGGTGTTGCAGGACAGCGACCTGGGCGCGATGTACCTGCTCGCGAACACCATTCCGAACATCATCTTCGAGATCGTCGCGGGTGGGGCGCTGGCCAGCCTGGTCGTACCGCTGCTCGCCGGAGCGGTCGCGGCGGGGGACCGGCGGACGGTCGCCGCCACCACCGGCGCGCTGCTCACCTGGACGGTGACGCTGCTCGTGCCGCTCGCGGCGCTGGTGGCGCTGGGCGCCGGGCCGATCATCGACGCGCTCGGCGACGGCCGGTCACCGCAGGAGTTGGCGGCCGCCGCCCGGATGCTGCGGGTGTTCGCGCCGCAACTGCCGCTGTACGGCGTCGGCATCGTGCTCACCGGGGTGCTCCAGGCGCACCGCCGGTTCGCCTGGCCGGTGATCGCCCCGCTGCTGTCCAGCCTCACGGTGGTCGTGGTCTACCTGGTCTTCGCCGGGGTCGCCGGTACCGGAGCCAGCGTGGCGCAGGCGGGCCGTGGCGGTGAGCTGGTCCTGTCGGTGGGCACCACCCTCGGCGTGGTGGTGCTGTCGCTGTCGCTGCTGATCCCGCTGCGTCGGCTGCGGCTGCCGCTGCGCCCCGGGTACGCGTTGCCGGCCGACGCCCGGGTCCGGGTACGCGGGCTGGCGGTGGCCGGCGTGGTGACGGTCACCGCCCAGCAGGTCGCGCTGGCGGTGATCCTCTATCGGCTCTCCAGCGGTCGGACCGAGGCGTTCCAGGTGTTCAACCTGGCGCAGACGTTCTACCTGCTGCCCTGGGCGGTGCTGGCGGTGCCGCTGGCCACCGCCGCGTACCCGACCCTGGCCACGGCGGCGGGCGCCGACGAGCCGACCTACCGGAAGGTGCTGTCGGCGACGCTGCGCGGGGTGCTGCTGTGCAGCTTCCTCGGTGCTGCGGCGCTGGTCGGTGCGGCCGGTCCGATCGGCCGGTTCTTCCCGCTCGACAGCGACGCGACCGCCGCCGCGATCGCCGGCTATGCGCCGGGGTTGCTCGGGTACGGGCTGTTCGCGGTGTTGTCACGCGCGTTGTACGCCCGAGGTGCGACGCGGGCGGCGACCGTCACCATCACCGCCGGCTGGCTGGCGGTCCCGCTGGTGTTGCTTCCCCTGTCGGCGCTGCTCCCGGTGGCCGATCGGGTGTTGGCGGTGGCGTTGGCCAACTCGGCGGGAATGCTGCTGCTCGGCGCGCTGCTGCTGGTCGCGGTCGCCCGGTCGGCCGGACGGGAGGCGCTCGCCGGTGCCGGACGGGCCGCCGGTGCCGGTCTGCTGGCCGGCGGTACGGCCGCCGTCGTGGCGGTGGCGACGCTGCGGCTGCTGGACGCCGAGGGCGACCCCCCGGCGCGGTGGACGGCACTGATGCAGGGCATGCTGTCCGGAGTCCTGGTCGCTGTCGTGTTCCTCGCCGTGGTGTGGCTGGTCGACCGGCAGGACCTGCGGCCACTGCTGACCGGCCTGGGTCGACGCCTGCGCCGGGCCCGGCCAGCCGACCGTGAGGAGGAGGCGTCCCGGTGAGCGCGAGGAGTGAGCTTGCGAGCCCCGCAGTCGCGAACGGAGGGTCGGTCCGGTGAGTGCGTCGAACGGGTCGGCGGCCGTCGCGGGTCGGCCGGGGACGGTGGTGCTGCTGCTGGCGTCCAGCACCGGCGGGGTCGGCCAGCATGTCCGATCGGTGGCGCGAGGGCTGGTCGCGGCCGGGCGGCCGGTGCTGGTCTGCGGGCCGGCGGCGACCCAGGAGCAGTTCGACTTCGTGGCTGCCGGTGCCCGGTTCCGGCCGGTGGAGATCCCGGCGAGTCCCACGCCGGCTGACGCCCGGGCGGTGGGTACGCTGCGCCGGCTGCTCGCCGCCGAGCAGACCGACGTGGTGCACGCGCACGGGCTGCGCGCCGGGCTGGTGGCGGTGCTGGCCCGGCCGGTGGCTCCACTCGTGGTCACCTGGCACAACGCCGTGCTGGCCGGCGGGGTACGCGGTGCCGTGTCCCGGCTGGTGGAGCGGATCGTGGCGCGGGGTGCCCGGGTGACCCTCGGCGCCTCCGCCGACCTGGTGGCGCGGGCCGTCGCGTTGGGCGCCCAGGATGCCCGGCTCGCCCCGGTCGCCGCTCCGGAACTGCCCGCGCCGCGTCGTCGCCGGGCCGCCGTGCGGGCCGAGTTCGCCGTCGCCGCCGACCAGCCGTTGATCCTGTCGGTCGGCCGGCTGCATCCGCAGAAGCG
Source organism: Micromonospora palythoicola (assembly GCF_036689795.1). Taxonomy (NCBI): domain Bacteria; kingdom Bacillati; phylum Actinomycetota; class Actinomycetes; order Micromonosporales; family Micromonosporaceae; genus Micromonospora; species Micromonospora palythoicola. Next base: position 14,348 of record NZ_JBAGKI010000002.1, read on the forward strand.
GTACGACGTGCTGGTGGACGCCGCCGCCCGCTGGCGCGAGCGCACCCCGCCGCCGGTGGTCGTGATCGCCGGCAGCGGACCGGCCTACCTGCCGCTGGCCGCGCGGATCAGCGCCGTGCGGGCGCCGGTCACCCTGCTGGGGCACCGCACCGACGTGGCTGATCTGCTCACCGGTGCCGACCTCGCGGTGGTCACCAGCGACTGGGAGGCCCGTCAACTGTTCGCGCAGGAGGCGTTGCGGGCCGGCGTACCGCTGGTGGCGACCGCGGTGGGTGGGCTGCCGGAACTGGTCGGCGACGCGGCGGTGCTGGTGTCCCCGGGCGATGTGGACGCGGTCGACGCGGCGGTGCGGGGCCTGCTCGACGACGAGGCCGGCCGCGCCGAGCTGGCGCGGCGCGGCGCGGCGCGGGCGTCGACCTGGCCGACCGAGACGCAGACTCTCGCCCAACTGCTGGCGCTCTACGCCGAGCTGGTGCCGGGCCCGGCCGGGCCGGCGACGCCGGGCGCCGACACCCCGTCGACGGGACGCCGGTGATGCTGCGTCGCATCGCGCCGATCCTGCTCACCGTGCTGGTGGTGGCGCTCGGGGTCACCGCGCTGGCGGCCCGCCCGCAGAGTCCACCGGCTCGACCGAGCGCCGACTACGTGGTCCTCGTCGGGGTGGCCGGGCTGCGCTGGGACGACGTGGACGCGGAGCGTACGCCGACGCTGTGGCGGCTGGCCCGGGAAGGCTCGATCGGGTCACTGTCGGTGCGTTCGGCGCACCGGCCCACCTGTCCCGTGGACGGCTGGCTGACCCTCGGCGCGGGCAGCTTCGCCGCCTGGCCCGGCAACCGGGGTGGGGACGGGCAGTGTGCGCCCGTCGACGTGACGGTGGACCAGCCGGACGGCATCGGTGCGAACCTGCCGGACCAGGAGAGCGTGGTCCTGCACAACCAGGAGCGGCTGCCGTGGGGTGCGGTGCCCGGTGCGCTGTCGGAGTCGGTGCGGTGCTCGGTGGCGGTCGGTCCGGGCGCGGCGGTGGCCGCCGCCAGACCGTTCGGCCGGGTCGACCGGTACGCGCCGACGCTGCCCGAGGAACCGGCCGGACTGCTTGGTTCGTGTGTGCTCAGCATCGTCGACCTCGGCACGGTGGCGGGCGACGATCCGGCGGTGCGGGCGGCGGCGGCGCAATCCGCCGACGCCGAACTGGCCCGGGTGCTGGCCGGTCGACCGCCACGTTCACTGGTGATCGTCGCCGGGGTCTCCGACACCGAGCGGCCGTCCCGGCTGCACGTGGCGGTCGCGCACGGTCCCGGCTGGGAGGAGGGCTGGCTTACCTCGCCCAGCACGGACCGTCGGGGCTATCTGCAACTGATCGACCTGGCCCCGACCGCGCTGGCCGCCCTGGGCCGCCCGATGCCGGACCGGCCCTTCCTCGGCCGGCCCGCCGAGTCGGTCGGTGACCGGCCCGCCGACCTGTCCGCGGCGATCGCCGAGCCGGCGGACGCGGACCGGGAGGCCGCCGCCCAGCGGGAGGTGGCCGGCGGGTTCTTCGTCGTGCTGGCCGTCGTTCAGGTGGCGCTCGCGGTGGCGGTGCTGCCGCTGCTGCGCCGGGCCCGCCGGCACGCCGGACCGTACGGACCGAAACCGGTGCCGCGTGCGGTGGTGGCGACGGTGGAGGTGCTGCTGGTCGCCGCCGCGCTCGCGATACCGGCGGCGCTGGTCGCCGAGGCCGCTCCGTGGTGGCGTTTCGCCCATCCGGCGGCCTCGTTCGCCGGGCTGACCGCCGTGCTGCTGGCGGCCACGACGCTGCTGGTACGGCTCGCCCCCGGGTACCGCGCCACCCTGGGCCCGCTCGGCGCGGTGGCCGGGTTGACCACGTTGGCCGTCGGTCTGGACGTCGTCACCGGTGCCCGGTTGCAGCTCAACGGCGTGGTGGGCTACTCCGCGTTGGAGGGCGGCCGCTACGCGGGTCTGGGCACCGTCGGACTCGGCGTGTTCGTCGCCGCTGCCCTGCTCAGCGCCGGCTGGCTCGCCCAGCGGGTACGTCGTGGCTGGCGGCCGACCGTCATGGTGATCGTGGGCGGCGCCGCCGTGGTGGTCGTCGGCAGCCCGTACCTGGGCGCCGACTCGATCGGCGCGATCGCGCTGACCGCCGGAGTGAGCGTGGCGGCGGCGATCAGCGCGGGTGGCTGGCTGACGCTTACCCGGCTGGCCTGGGCGACCATGGCCGGGCTGGCCCTGACGGTCGGGTTCGCGGTGGTGGATCTGGGTCGGGACCCGGCGGAGCGGGGCAGCCTCGGCCGGTTCCTGGCCGCGCTCGGCGACGGCACCGGCGGGTTGACCGTGCAGCGGTCCAGCGCCGCCAGTTTCGAGACGCTCGTCGACAGCCCGCTGACGGTGCTGGCGCTGGCGGGGGCGCTGCTGGTCTGGTTCGCGCTGTTGCAGCCCTGGGGCGGGCTCATGCGGCTGTTCGGCATCTACCCGGCGATGCGGGCGGCGATGGCGGGCACCGCGGTGGCGGCGGTGATCGGCGGTCTGCTGGGTGCCGCGGCGCTGGACGTGGCGGGGGCCGCGGCGGCCGTGGTGGTGCCGATGGCGGCGCTGTCGGCGCTGCGGGTGCTCGACCACTCGGCGGACCGGACCAGGCCGGGGATGGACCGCCCGGCTGACGGCGGGCCGTCCGGTGGCGGTCCGGGCGCGCCGGGCCCGAGTGGTGGCGGTCCGGGCGATGCCGGTCCGGGCGATGCCGGTCCGGGCGATGCCGGTCCGGACGGTGGCGTCCCGGATGGTGGCGGTTCGGGCGGGCGGTCGTCGGCCGAGGTCGCGACCGGGTGACTCGGCGGCGGTACCCGGGTGCGCCACCGGAGGGCCGTCGGGGAGGTGTTACCGTGGAATCCCGTGGATCGCGTGATCACTTCGCTGATCGGCTCGGCGGTCTGCACGACCGCGACGGACGACACGGGAGCAGGCCTTGGCCCCTTCAGCACGGACGACCAGGCACATATTCGTCACCGGAGGAGTCGCCTCCTCGCTGGGTAAGGGGCTCACCGCCTCCAGCCTCGGCAACCTGCTGACCGCGCGCGGCCTGCGTGTGGTGATGCAGAAGCTCGACCCGTACCTCAACGTCGACCCGGGCACGATGAACCCGTTCCAGCACGGTGAGGTCTTCGTGACCGAGGACGGTGCCGAGACGGATCTCGACGTCGGCCACTACGAGCGTTTCCTGGACCGGGCGCTGTCCGGCAAGGCCAACGTCACCACCGGCCAGATCTACTCCGAGGTGATCGCCAAGGAGCGGCGCGGTGAGTACCTGGGCGACACGGTCCAGGTGATCCCGCACATCACCAACGAGATCAAGTCCCGGATCCTGGCGATGGCCGACCCGGACGACGACGGCCGCACCCCGGACGTGGTGATCACCGAGGTCGGCGGCACGGTCGGTGACATCGAGTCGCTGCCGTTCCTGGAGGCGATCCGCCAGGTCCGCCACGACCTGGGCCGGGACAACTGCTTCTACCTGCACGTCTCGCTGGTGCCCTACCTCGCCCCCTCCGGTGAGCTGAAGACGAAGCCCACCCAGCACTCGGTGGCCCAGCTGCGCAGCATCGGTATCCAGCCCGACGCCATCGTGTGCCGTTCCGACCGGGACATCCCGGAGAAGCTCCAGCACAAGCTCTCCCTCTACTGCGACGTCGACGCCGAGGCGGTGATCGCCGCGCCGGACGCGCCGAGCATCTACGACATCCCGAAGGTGCTGCACCGGGAGGGGCTCGACGCGTACGTGGTGCGCCGGCTGAACCTCTCCTTCCGGGACGTGGACTGGGAAGGCTGGGACGACCTGCTGGAGCGGGTGCACCAGCCCCGGCACACCATCACCGTCGCGCTGGTCGGCAAGTACGTGGACCTGCCCGACGCGTACCTGTCGGTCAGCGAGGCGATCCGGGCGGCCGGCTTCGGCCACCGGGCCCGGGTGCAGCTGCGCTGGGTGCCCAGCGACGACTGCGTCACCCCGACCGGTGCGGCGGCGGCCCTGGCCGGGGTGGACGGCATCGTCATCCCCGGCGGGTTCGGCGTCCGGGGCATCGAAGGCAAGATCGGCACCGCCCGGTACGCCCGGGAGAACGGCATTCCGCTGCTCGGGCTCTGCCTGGGCCTGCAGTGCATGACCATCGAGGTGGCCCGGCACCTGGCCGGCCTGGACGGCGCCAACTCTGTGGAGTTCGACGCCGAGGCGGTGCACCCGGTCATCGCCACCATGGCCGATCAGCAGGACATCGTCGCCGGCAAGGGCGACCTGGGCGGCACGATGCGGCTGGGCGCGTACCCGGCGACCCTCACCGAGGGGTCGATCGTCGCCGAGGCGTACGGCAGCACCCAGGTCAGCGAGCGGCACCGGCACCGGTACGAGGTGAACAACGCCTACCGCGACCAGCTCGCCAAGGCCGGGCTGCACATCTCGGGCACCTCGCCGGACGGTCGGTTGGTCGAGTTCGTCGAGCTGGACCGCGACCTGCACCCGTTCTTCGTGGCCACCCAGGCGCATCCGGAACTCAAGAGCCGCCCCACCCGGCCGCACCCGCTGTTCGCCGCGTTCGTCCACGCCGCGGTGACGTACTCGCACGCCGACCAGCTCCCGGTCGATCTGGACGGGGCCACCGCCGAGCGGGCCACCCGCAACGGCGCCGCCACGAAGGCGGCCTCGGCCTCGTGAACGGGCGGTCCGCACGAATCGACGGGGCGATCCGGGCCGAAGCCGGAGCGGGTGACCCGGTGGTGGGCCGGTGAGCGCCGTGGAGCACCGCTACGAGGTGCGCTCGCGGGAGCTGCGCTACCGCGGCCGGATCTTCGAGGTGGTCACCGAGGAGATCACCATGCCCGGCGGTGGCACCGCGGCGCGTGACCTGGTGCGCCACGTCGGCGCGGTGGCGGTGGTGGCGCTGGACGACGCCGGTCAGGTGGTGCTGATCCGGCAGTACCGCCAGCCGGTCGGCCGGCGGTTGTGGGAGTTGCCGGCCGGGCTGACCGACGTCTCCGGGGAGGATCCGGCCGTGACGGCGACGCGGGAGCTGGCCGAGGAGGTCGACCTCACCGCCGGCCGACTCGACGTGCTCGTCGACGTGCACAGCTCGCCCGGGTTCACCGACGAGCTGGTCCGGGTCTTCCTGGCCCGGGATCTCGGCGAGGTGCCGGCCGAGCAGCGACACGACCGGCACGACGAGGAGGCCGACCTGCAGATCGTCCGGATCGACCTGGACGAGGCGGTCGGCATGGTGCTGGCCGGTGAGATCAGCAACGGACCGTGCGTGGCGGGACTGCTGGCCGCCGCCCGCGCCCGCGACGCCGGCTGGTCGGGGTTGCGCCGGGCGGACGCGCCGCTGCCCCGCTGACCCGGCGCGGTGCCCGAGGTGGGCCGGATCTCGTCAGGCTGGTGGGAACGGCATGGGGGCCGGGCGGTGCACCGCCCGGCCCCTCACGTGGTGTCACTGGTCAGTCGCGTAGCGGCCGGCCCTGGGCGTCGACGCCGCCGTTCACCAGGATCAGAATGCCGTCGACGAAGCCCCAGATGCTGCCGATGCCGAACGTGCAGACACTCACGACGAGCTGCAGGACACCGGTCTTGACGTCACCGATGTAGAACCGGCCGGCGCCGAAGAAACCGAGCACGATGCCGAGGACACCCGCGACGACCTTGCTCTTGTCGGAAACACCCTGGGGGTACCCGGGCGGAATGGGAGGAGTAGTCATGGAGCGACACAATAGTGATCCACTAACGCGCTGTCCGCACCGGTGCGCACCAGATGGGACGATGGTGCCGAACACCGTCCGCACGGCTGATGTGACATCCACCGCCGGCCCGGGTACTCACACCTGACACATCGTCAACGGCCACGGCGAGCAGGTGTCACAGTGCAGGCTCCGCCGACCTGCGGTCACGCCTAGACTGCCGCCGGCGGGACCGGTCGACCGGGGCGGCAATGGGGCCGCCACGGCGCCGCGCAGTCGGGGTGAACGTGCCCCGAAGAGAGGTGTCAGCATCGTGAAGGTCGGCATCCCACGCGAGGTCAAGAACCACGAGTACCGGGTGGCGATCACGCCGGCCGGCGTCAACGAGTTCACCCGCGGCGGTCACCAGGTCTTCGTCGAGGCCGGCGCCGGGCTCGGGTCGAGCATCACCGACGAGGAGTTCGCCGCCGCCGGTGCCAAGATCCTGGAGAGCGCCGACGAGGTCTGGGCGGCCGCCGAGCTGGTGCTGAAGGTCAAGGAGCCGGTCGCCGAGGAGTACCACCGGATGCGCGCGGGACAGGTGCTCTTCACCTACCTGCACCTGGCCGCCTCCCGGGACTGCACCGAGGCGCTGCTCGACCGCAGGATCACCGGCATCGCCTACGAGACCGTGGAACTGCCGGACCGGTCGCTGCCGCTGCTCGCCCCGATGTCCGAGGTGGCCGGACGGCTCGCCCCGCAGGTCGGCGCGTTCCACCTGATGCGTACCGGCGGTGGCCGGGGGGTGCTGCCCGGCGGCGTCTCCGGCGTGTACGCGGCCAAGACCGTGGTCATCGGCGCCGGCGTGTCCGGCATGAACGCCGCCGCGATCGCCCTGGGCCTGCAGTCGGAGGTGCTGCTGCTGGACAAGAACGTCGGCCGGCTGCGCCAGGCCGACGCCATATACCGGGGCCACCTGCAGACCGTCGCCTCCAACGCGTACGAGATCGAGCGGGCGGTGCTGGACGCGGACCTGGTGATCGGCGCGGTGCTGGTGCCCGGCGCGAAGGCGCCGAAACTGATCTCCAACGAGCTGGTCTCCCGGATGAAGCCGGGCAGCGTGCTCGTCGACATCGCCATCGACCAGGGTGGCTGCTTCGAGGACTCGCGACCCACCACCCACGCCGACCCGGTCTACCGGGTGCACGAGTCGATCTTCTACTGCGTGGCGAACATGCCCGGTGCGGTGCCGAACACCAGCACCTACGCGCTGACGAACGTCACCCTCCCGTACGCCCTCGAACTGGCCAACCACGGCTGGCGCGAGGCCGCCCGCCGCGACCCGGCGCTGGCGCTGGGCCTGAACACCCACGACGGACAGGTGGTCTACGGTCCGGTCGCCGAGGCGCACGGCCTGCCCACCCTGCCGTTGACCGAGGTGCTGGCCTGACCGGCGAGCGACCGACCCCGGACGGGGCCGGTGGGGGCGATCAGCCCGCGCCGGCCCTGCGCCGTGCCGTCCGCGGCTACCTGGACCACCTCACCGTCGAACGTGGACTTGCCGCGAACACCCTCGCCTCGTACCGCCGGGATCTGGATCGCTACCTCGGCTCGCTGACCACCGCCGGGGTGACCGACCTGTCGGCCGTCTCCGCCGGGGAGATCGAACGTCACCTGGCCCGGCTGCGTGCCGGTGCCGACGGGCACCCGCCCCTCGCGGTCTCCTCGGCGGCCCGAGCCGCCAGCGCGGTACGCGGACTGCACCGGTTCGCGCTGCGCGAGGGCCTCACCGGCGCCGACCCGAGCCGCGACGTGCGGCCCCCCGCCGCGTCCCGACGGCTGCCCCGGGCGCTGCCGCTCGATGACGTGGTCGCGCTGCTGGAGACCGCCGGACCGGTCGACGCGGCCGGCGACACCGCGCCGCTGGCGCTGCGGGACCGGGCCCTGCTGGAGTTCCTGTACGGCACGGGGGCGCGGATCTCCGAGGCCGTGGGCGCCGCGGTGGACGATGTGGACCTCGACGACGGGGTGACCGTGCTGCGCGGCAAGGGCGGCCGGACCCGTCTGGTGCCGATCGGCGGATACGCGCTGCGGGCCCTCGGTGCGTACCTGGTGCGTGCCCGGCCGGGGTTGGCCGCCGCCGGCCGGGGCACCCCGGCGATCTTCCTCAACGCCCGGGGTGGGCCGCTGACCCGGCAGGGTGCCTGGGGCATCCTGCGCCGCGCCGCGCAGCGGGCGGGGCTGACCGTCGACGGCCCCCGGGCCGTGTCGCCGCACACGTTACGCCACTCGTACGCCACCCACCTGCTCGACGGCGGGGCCGACGTGCGGGTGGTGCAGGAACTGCTCGGGCACGCCTCGGTCACCACCACCCAGGTCTACACCCTGGTGACCGTCGAACGGCTGCGCGAGGTCTACGCCACCGCCCATCCCCGCGCGTTGCACCGACCGCCGTCCGGCCCGTGATCGACCGTGCGGTGGCCGCCGATGCGATGCCGCCGCGCACCGCGCGTCGGTGGCCTGACCTGCCGGTGGCCGGTGCCGCCGTCCGACACGCCGAGCGGGTGCCGAACGCCCTGCTGGCCGGTGGCGTACAGTCGGCATGGCGCGGCCCTCGCGGCGAGTGGACCGGGGTGCGCAGCGGCGCCGCGAAGGACGTCGGGCGGCTCCGATGCCGCACGGTCGCCGGGAGGGGGCAACGAGGACATGGCTGGCAACGGTGACCGTGCCGAGACCTGGACGTCGGAGCTCCGCGAGCAGCAGAACGCCCTCGGCTCGGATCTGGGCCCGGCGGACCCGGCCGCCTACACCATGCGTAAGCCGATCCCGGAGCCGATGCCCACCGACCGGCACGGGCCGGCCCGCATCATCGCGATGGCCAACCAGAAGGGCGGGGTCGGCAAGACCACCACGACGATCAACCTCGGTGCCGCGCTGGCCGAGTACGGCCGCAAGGTGCTGCTCGTCGACTTCGACCCGCAGGGCGCCCTCTCGGTCGGGCTGGGTGTCAACCCGCACAACCTGGACCTGTCGGTCTACAACCTGCTCATGCAGGACGACGTCACCGCCGACGACGTGCTCATCAAGACCGACGTGGCCGGGCTGCACCTGCTGCCGGCCAACATCGACCTCTCCGCCGCCGAGATCCAGCTGGTCAACGAGGTCGCCCGCGAGATGGCCCTGGCCCGGGTGCTCAAGAGCATCCGCAAGGAGTACGACTACATCCTGATCGACTGCCAGCCGTCACTGGGCCTGCTGGCGATCAACGCGTTGACCGTCGCGCACGGCGTGCTCATCCCGCTGGAGTGTGAGTTCTTCAGCCTGCGCGGGGTGGCGCTGCTGCTGGACACCATCGACAAGGTCCGCGAGCGGCTCAACTTCGACCTGGAACTCGAGGGCATCCTCGCCACCATGTACGACAGCCGCACCACCCACTGCCGTCAGGTGCTCCAGCGGGTGGTGGAGGCGTTCGGCGACAAGGTCTACCAGACCGTGATCACCAAGACCGTGAAGTTTCCCGAGTCCACCGTCGCCGGCTCACCCATCACCACGCTCGACCCGGCCTCCTCGGGGGCCCGCAACTACCGTCAGCTGGCCCGCGAGGTGATCGCCGCGCAGGCCGAGCGGTAGGAGGCGCGGAACCGAGGTGTCCCGACCGTGGACTACCGTCGTCGGCGTGAGCGCCCCGCCCCTCGACCCGACCGCCCCGGCGGCACCGCAGCCCGTGGTGGCCGACCCACCCGCGCCGACGGACGCGACCGGGTTCACCGTGCGGCTGGCCAACTTCACCGGCCCGTTCGACCTGCTGCTGCAACTGATCGGCAAACACAAGCTCGATGTCACCGAGGTCGCCCTGCACCAGGTGACCGACGAGTTCATCGCCTACATCCGGGCCATGGGCGACGACTGGGACCTGGACGAGGCGAGCGAGTTCCTACTGGTCGCCGCGACCCTGCTCGACCTGAAGGCCGCGCGGCTGCTGCCCGCCGCCGAGGTCGAGGACCCGGAGGACCTGGCCCTGCTGGAGGCGCGGGACCTGCTCTTCGCCCGGCTGTTGCAGTACAAGGCATACAAGGAGGCGGCGGCGCACATCGCCGCGCTGGAGGAGGTCGGCGGTCGCCGCTACCCCCGGGCCGTCACCCTCGAAGCCCGCTACGCGCAGGCCCTGCCCGACCTGGTGCTGGGGATCGGCCCGCAACGGCTGCTCAAGCTGGCGGTACGGGCGATGACCCCGAAACCGGTACCCGAGGTCTCCGTCGCCCACGTGCACATGGTCCGGGTCAGTGTCCGGGAGCACGCCGACATCATCGCCGAACGGCTGCGCCGGGCCGGCACCGCCAGCTTCTCGCTGCTCTGTGCCGACTGCGAGGCCACCCTCGAGGTGGTGGCCAGATTCCTCGCCCTGCTGGAGTTGTACCGGCAGGGTGTGGTGGCCTTCGTCCAGGAGCAGGCGCTCGAGGAGTTGACCGTCCGCTGGACGGGTCCGGCCGACGGCGGCCCGGCCCTGACCATCGACGAGTACGCGGGCACCCCACCCGAGCCTTCCACCGAGCCTCCCGCCGGGCTGTCGCCGGAGCCGTCCGTCGCGCTGGCCCCGGAGCCACCTTCCGGGCCGTCGCCGGAGGGTGAAGCGGTGGTGGCCGACGGTGCCGACGTTCAGGGTGCTGGGGCCGGCGAGGTGCAGGCCACGGGAATGACCGAGGAGCGAGCTGGATGAGCGACGAAAAGCGGTCGGACACCCTTGCGGACCAGGCCGCCGCCTGGGTCCCACCATGGCAGCGCCCGGCTCCCGCCCCACCAGAGGATTCCGCCCCACCCACCGATCCCGCCCCAGCTCCCGCCGCCACCCCGCCCACCGCCGCCGCAGTTGAGGAAGTGGATGCCGCAGATCTTGGTCCGCAGGTGCCCCTCCAGGGGCGGTTTTCGTCCAAGATCGAAGTGGTCGAGGAGTGCGCTGGGGGGCGGGTCGGCGATGGTGGAGAGGTGGGGGAGGACGTCGCGGCAAAGGGCGTCACGGGGGAGGGCGTCGCGGGGGAGGAGGTGTCGGGGCGTGAGCTGGGAGGAACCGTTTCGGGGGAGGGGGCCTCGGGTCCGGGGCGTAAGCGGTCAGCAGCAAGGGTCCGGCCGGTAGCAGAGCCGCCGCCGGAGCTGGACGACGCGGAGCTGCGCGGCGCGCTGGAGGCGATCCTGCTGGTTGTCGACGAACCGGTGAGCGAGCTGGTCCTCGCCCAGGTGCTGGAGCAGCCGGCCGAGCGGATCGGCCCGATGCTGGACGAGATCGCCGCCGGCTTCACCGCCGCCGGGCACGGGTTCGAGCTGCGGCGGGCGGCGGGCGGGTGGCGACTGTACACCCGGCCGGAATACGCCACCTACGTCGAGCGGTTCGTGCTCGACGGGCAGTCGGTGCGACTGACCCAGGCCGCGTTGGAGACCCTGGCGGTGGTGGCGTACAAGCAGCCGGTGACCCGGTCGCGCATCTCCGCCATCCGCGGTGTCAACTGCGACGGGGTGATCCGTACCCTGGTCACTCGCGGCCTGGTCGAGGAGTGCGGCATCGAGTCCGACAGCGGCGCCCACCTGTACCGGACGAGCACCCTGTTCCTGGAGAAGCTCGGCCTGAACAGCCTCGACGACCTGCCGCCCCTGGCCCCGTTCCTGCCCGACGACGTGGAAGAGCTTGCCGATGCCGCGCGATGACCGCACCCCCCGCCCCGACGCCCCGGTCTACACCGGCCCCGAGCGCCTGCAGAAGGTGCTCGCCGCCGCCGGTGTCGGCTCCCGGCGGGCCTGCGAGGACCTGATCTTCCGGCGGCGGGTGACGGTCGACGGGCGGGTGGCGCAGCTCGGCGACAAGGTCGACCCGACCACGGCGGTCATCCACGTCGACGGGGAGCGGCTGGCGGCCGACACCCGGCTGGTGTACCTGGCGATGAACAAGCCGCGCGGGGTGGTCTCCACCATGGCCGACGAGAAGGGGCGTACCGCGCTCGCCGACTTTCTCGGCAACCGGGTCGAGCAGCGCGTCTACCACGTCGGGCGGCTCGACGCCGACAGCGAGGGCCTGCTGCTGCTCACCAACGACGGCAACCTGGCGCACCGGCTGACGCACCCCTCCTACGGGGTGCCGAAAACCTACCTGTGTGAGGTCTCCGGCCCGATCCCGCGCAACCTGGGTAAGCGGCTGGCGGCCGGGATCGAGCTGGAGGACGGCCCGGTGACCGTCGACGCCTTCCGGGTGGTGGACAGTCTGGGGCGGACCGCCCAGGTCGAGCTGACCCTGCACGAAGGCCGCAAACACATCGTACGGCGGCTGCTCGCGGAGGTCGGCCACCCGGTGAGCCGGCTGGTGCGTACCTCCATCGGGCCGATCCGGCTCGGCGACCTGCGTGCCGGGCGGACGCGGAGGCTGACCAACGCGGAGGTCGCCGCTCTGTTCAAGGCCGTGGGTGACTGAGGCGGCGGTCGCGGGTACGGCTGCGGGTAGGCTGCCTGACGGCCCGGCCGGTGGCGCGCCACGACGCCGGGCATCATTGGACATGTGTGGTCAACCGCTCGCGGTCGTTTCCGACGGATCGTGAGGTACGGGCTGAGGAGGACGACGGTGGAGGAAAACGTGCCGGCCGGGCGCTGCGTGGTTGCTGTGGACGGGCCGTCCGGTTCGGGTAAGTCCACCGTCTCCCGACGGCTCGCCACGAGCCTCGGCGGGCGCTACCTGGACACCGGTGCGATGTACCGGGCGATCACCTGGGCGGTGCTGCGCTCCGGCGTCGACCTGACCGACACGCAGGCGGTGGCGAAGGTCGCCGGCGAGGTGGACCTGCTTATCGGCACCGACCCCACCGGGTACGGCGTGACTGTCGACGGGGTGAACGTCGAGACCGACATCCGTGGCCCCGAGGTGACCGCCGCCGTCTCGGCGGTGGCCGCCGTGCCGGCGGTCCGGGCGCTGCTGGTGGCCCGTCAACGCGACATGATCACCAAGGCGGGCCGGATCGTGGTCGAGGGTCGGGACATCGGTTCCGTGGTGGCCCCCGACGCCGACTTGAAGGTGTACCTGACCGCGTCGGCGGCGGCGCGGGCCGCGCGACGCAGCGCCGAGAACGCCTCCGATGTCGCGGCCACCGCCGCCGACCTGGCCCGACGCGACCAGCTGGACTCGACCCGGAAGGCCGACCCGCTGGCCCAGGCGGCGGACGCGGTCGTCCTGGACACCACCGAGCTGGGCATCGACGAGGTCGTGGCGCGGCTGCGGGCACTACTTACCGAACGGTCAGCGGCGTGAGCGACGACGGTTGGATCGAGCTGCGTGAGCCGGACCTGGACACCGAGGAGCAGACCGGTCCGCAGCCGGTGGTGGCCGTGGTCGGCCGTCCCAACGTCGGCAAGTCCACGCTGGTGAACCGCATCATCGGCCGCCGTCAGGCGGTGGTCGAGGACGTGCCGGGGGTGACCCGCGACCGGGTGCCCTACGACGCGCAGTGGTCCGGGCGGGCGTTCACCGTGGTGGACACCGGCGGTTGGGAACCGGACGCGAAGGATCGCGCCGCGGCGATCGCGGCCCAGGCGGAGACCGCCGTGGTCACCGCCGACGTGGTGGTCTTCGTGGTCGACGCGACGGTCGGCTCCACCGACGTCGACGAGGCGGCGGTGAAGATGCTGCGCCGCAGCGCCAAGCCGGTGATCCTGGTGGCCAACAAGGCCGACAACGCCAGCATCGAGTTGGAGGCCACTTCGCTGTGGTCCCTCGGCCTCGGTGAACCGCATCCGGTCTCGGCACTGCACGGCCGGGGCTCCGGCGACCTGCTCGACGCCATTCTGGCGGCGCTGCCGGAGGCACCGAAGGTGGCCGAGTACCGCCCCCGGGGGCCGCGTCGGGTGGCGCTGGTGGGCCGGCCGAACGTCGGCAAGTCCAGCCTGCTGAACCGTTTCTCCGGTGAGGAACGGGCGGTGGTCGACGCCGTCGCCGGCACCACCGTCGACCCGGTGGACAGCCTGGTCACCATCGGCGGCGACACCTGGCACCTGGTGGACACTGCCGGGCTGCGCAAGCGGGTCGGCCGAGCCAGCGGCACCGAGTACTACGCCAGCCTGCGTACCGCCTCGGCGATCGAGGCGGCCGAGGTGGCGGTGGTGCTGCTCGACTCCAGCGAGCCGATCAGCGAGCAGGACCAGCGGATCCTGTCCATGGTCACCGAGTCCGGCCGGGCGCTGGTGATCGCCTTCAACAAGTGGGACCTGGTCGATGCCGACCGCCGGTACTACCTGGACAAGGAGATCGAACGGGAGCTGCGTCGGATCCCCTGGGCGATCCGGCTCAACCTGTCGGCGAAGACCGGCCGGGCGGTCGACAAGCTCGCCGCCGCCCTGCACCGGGCGCTGGACAGCTGGGAGACCCGGATCCCCACCGCGCAGCTCAACGCGTGGCTCACCGCCCTGGTCCAGGCCACCCCGCACCCGGTGCGCGGCGGTCGGGCACCGCGGATCCTGTTCGCCACCCAGGCGGGCGTGGCCCCGCCCCGCTTCGTCCTCTTCACCACCGGTCCGCTGGACGCCGGCTACCAGCGCTTCGTCGAGCGCAAGCTGCGCGAGGAGTTCGGCTTCGAGGGCAGCCCGATCGAGATCTCGGTACGCCCCCGCAAGAAGCTCGGCCCCGGCGGCCGCGGCAAGGCCCACGGCTGACCGCCCACGCCGAGACCCATGCCCCCCACCCCTTCCACCTATCCTCCTAGGACGCTGTAGGGGTGGTGGCATGGGTGGGGGCTGTGCGACGGGAGAGAGTAGCTGCGCTAAGCTGTACCGGCTGTCGCGGGCTACGCCGGCGGTGGCATCGGGACGTGGCGCAGCTTGGTAGCGCACTTGACTGGGGGTCAAGGGGTCGTCGGTTCGAATCCGGCCGTCCCGACATTACGAGGGTTTTCGCAGGTCAGAGACTTGCGGGGCCCTCGGTTTGTTATCCAGACTCGACGTGGCGGCGGGTAAGCCGTTGCTGGAACCCTTGACTCGGGTGGTTCGGCGAGTCGATCTTGCCTAGCGTGCCTGAGGGTCGCCTGGTAGGCGTGCCGAGTCGGCGTATCCGAGGGTGTTGTTGGACCGCTTGACAGTGGACGATTCTTGGGTGAAACGGGCGCGTTCGACCCGTCCGAGGCCGACCGGTAGACGTGGTTTGGTGTGGGTCGTCTACGTCAAGCTACGCCTTGCCTGAGGTGCCCTCGTGGACCTTCGCTGGCACTGGGAACGCCCAGCACTGTCCGGCTGCAGTTTCACGTGGGTCGGCGGTGGGGTGCGGGCGGCCACGAGCGGCACCGGACGTGCCGACGGTGACCGCCGCCAGGGGCAGTTAGATCGCCAACGCGATGTCGAACGTCGGTGGCGGCCGGTCGCCATCTCCGCCGCCGTGAGCCAGCGCCTCCGAGGGAGGGCACGCTAGAGGCGAGCATGGCGGCACACAAGTGTGCTCCTGATCACATATTGATTTATATCGAACGGTTTGTCGTTGCCCTCAGTGATCAAACGATGTCATATTCATCAATACATTGTTAACCATCGATAGCTGGTGGTGGATGACGGTTTTGTCGTGGCGCAGCGGGGCGGCTGCGGGGAGGTCGAGGCCCTACTGTCGCTGCCACTGCTTGCTCTCCGCGGGGGTGTGTGTTGGGCGTTCGGTGGCGGCGTGGGTTGTCCGCTGGGGCAGCGGCTGTGGTGGTTGCCGGGTTCATCGGTGTTCCGGCGCCGGAGCGGGTCGCTGCGGGCGGACCGCAGTGCGCGGATATCGCCGGCTCCGAGGTCGAGGCGAGGGTGCTGGCTGCCTCCTGTGGACGGCCGGTGGTGGTGGACGGGTCGCGGACGGAATTCACCGAGGTGACCGCGTTGCCGGACGGTCGGCTGCAGTTCGCCTCGGCGGTGGTGCCGCAGCGCACGCGCAAGGCTGGCGGTTGGCGAAACATCGATCTCAACCTGGCCCAGGGCGGGGACGGGCTGTGGCGGCCCGGGATGTCGGTCGCGGATGTGGCGTTCTCGGGTGGTGGGGACGGGGCGATGGTGACCCTGACGCGAGGCGGGCGGACGGTCACCCTCTCGTGGCCGGGGACGTTGCCGGCGCCGACGGTGTCGGGGGATTCGTTGACCTACGCGGATGTGCTTGCCGACGTGGATCTGGTGGTGCGGGCGACGCGGACGGGCTTCACGCACGTGCTGGTGGTCAAGACGCGGGCGGCAGCGACGCATCCTGACGTCCGTGAGCCGCGGTTCCGCATCGGCGGGGACGTCGAGGTCGTGGCGGGCTCGGATGGCGGCCTGCGAGCGGTGGCAGGTGGTGCTGTGGTCGCCTCGGCGGAGCCGGCGGTTATGTGGGATTCCCGGGCGGGGGCGGTGGACGGCGTCTCGGCGCGGGGAGCGTCGACCGAGAGCGCGCCGTCGACCGCGGCAGAGGCGGGGGACGCGGCACGGACCGGCAAGGTCGATGTCGAGATTTCCGGCGACCACCTGGTGCTGCGTCCGGATGAGACGCTGCTGGACCACCCGGATGCGGTGTTCCCGCTGTTCGTGGACCCGGCGTGGTCGGTGTTCAAGAACAAGTGGGCGTACGGGACGAACAACGGGTCGTCGAACTCGGACACGAGTCGCGCGCGAGTGGGGCTGAATCCGGACACCGGCGCCGTGTTCCGGTCGTACTTTGCGTTCCCGACGACGGCTAACGGTGTGTCGCTCAAGGGCAAGCACATCGAGTCGGCGTACGTGCAGATGGAGTTGGACCACTCGTGGTCGTGTGACCCGACGGTGACGTCGATGTACCTGACTCCGGCGATCAACGCGACGCCGAAGGCGAGTTGGTCGACGATGAAGTTGAAGACATTCCTAAATACGGCGACCGGGAACGCGAACGAGGCGGGTGGCTGTTCGTCGATCCAACCTGACATGACCATGAACTTCCAGGGATCGAGCACCACCAACCAGGTGCAGGCCGCGGCGAACGGGAACTGGAACTCGATCACCGTGGGTTTCACCGCGCGGGCGTCCGACGGGTCGGGAGAGTCGACGCAGGGCCGATGGAAGAAGTTCTACCCCAATGACGCAAAGCTGATCGTCGACTTCGACACCAAGCCTGGCGCTCCACACACCCTTCAGGTCGCTGGTGTGACCTGCGGCTCCGGGGTGCTGACGATCGGCACACTGACGCCGAAGTTCGCGGCAGTGTTTCCCGACGCCGACAAGAGTGACTCCCTGACCGGCACCTTCGAATGGATTGAGGTGCCAGCGGGGGGCATGGGGACGGTAACCAACACCTATCCGACTCGTAAGAGCCCGCCACCAGCGAAGACGGGAATCAGCCCGGGCAGTTGGGCCGAGAGTGTCGCGGTGACGATCGCGAAGGGTCCCAAGTACGCGTTCCGCGCCAAGGGCACTGACAAGGCCCCATATTCGATCACCGGTCCTTGGTCGTCGTGGTGCCAGTTCGCCGCGGACACCAGCGTGCCTCCGGCGCCCACGATCACCCCGGGTACCGCCGGCGGCCCGGGTAGGAACATGACCTTCTCGATCAGCACCACCACCACGGACGTGACCAAGTTCCGCTTCGGCTGGTCCAACCCGCCCACGACCGAGGTCACCGCCAGCGGCACCAATCCGAAGACGGCCACGGTCACCGTCACCGTGCCTAGCTTCGGGCAGAACACCTTCTGGGTTCGCGGCATCGACGCCACTGGCAATCTCGGCAACATCGGCTCCGCCACCTTCACCGCGCCCCGCCCCTCACCGGCCGTCGCTCAGTGGGGCCTGGAGCAGTACCCCGGCGTCATTCAGACGGCCGCGCTCGCCGATCAGCAGCCCACGCTGGGTGGTCAGACCGACCTGAGCGCGTCCAATGTCAGTTGGGTCGACGATGTTCGCCTCAACGGTGGCAGGACCCTTGGCTTCAACGGCAGCTCGTCGGTGTTGACCACGTCGGGCAGTGCCGTCAACACGGCCAACTCCTTCAGCGTCGCCGCGTGGGTCCGGCTCAGCTCGCTGCCGACGACTGGCGACGTCGTCATCGCGTCCAAAGCGGGGGCGAGTGCCGCCGGGTTTCATCTGGGTACCCGGTTGGTGGGGTCACCGTTGACGCCACGCTGGTCGTTCTTGATAAAGGACAGCGACGACCAGTCGAGCACCAGCCGTGCGGCCTACAGCGGCACGGCCTTGACATCAGCCGATGTCGGGCGTTGGACGCACATAGCGGGCGTGTATGACAGGGCCGCTGGCAAGGTCCGGCTCTACGTCGACGGCGAACTTGTCGCCGAGGTCGACCGCAGCGGCACGCCGTGGAACGCGACAGGCACGTTCGCGGTGGGTCGGGGGTGGAGTTCCGGCGTAGCGAGCAACTGGTTCCACGGCAACCTCGCCGACGTGCAGGTTTACGACCGAGTGCTCGTGTCGCATGATTTCGTCGGCCAGCTCGCACAGGATCCGGCCTCCGGTGGGTTCCACGAGCCGGGGATGCTGACTCCGGTGCGGGTGGGCGACTGGAACTTCGAGTTCGCGACGCCCTGCTACCTGGCCGATCTGCGGGATACCTGCCAGGTACGCGACACGGTGACGGCCTGGGATCGGTGGCTGGCACTGACGCGGGGCTCCGCCGTGGGCGCTGGCTACTCCACCGACGGCTCGGGGCTGTGGCTCGACGACGAGTACTTCCCGGAGGATGGCTTCACCGAGAACACCGCGGAGTACGGGCGGAGTGCGGTGAAGACGGGCATCACGCCGCCGGACGCCGATGGTCTGGAGTTCACCCAGTGGCAGGACAAGCCGGTCCTGCGTACCGATCAGTCGTTCACGATGTCGGCCTGGGTGATGCTCGACCGGCTCGACGGTATGCGGACGGCGATGTCGCAGCGGGGACAGCACGCCAGCGGCGGCTGGCTCAAGTTCAACTCCACTCTGGGCAAATGGCAGTTCGCCATCAGCGATGAGGATGCCATTACCACACCGACGGCAAGCATCACGTCGACGTCGACAGCCGAGGAGGGTGTGTGGACCCACCTTGTCGGCGTCTACGACGCCGGGCGGAAGCAGATTCGCCTCTACGTCAACGGTGAGCTCGAAGGGGTCACGCAGAACCTCACGTTCACCCCGATGGCGTCGACGGGTCCGCTGCTGGTGGGCCGGGTCCTGTGGCAGGGCCAGGTGAAGGATCCGTGGATCGGCGGCATCGACGACGTGGCGGTGTTCCAGGGTGCGCTGACGGATACCGCGGTGTACCTGCTGTACGACTCCTAGCCCGCGGCCGGGCCAGGTCAATGCCTGCTCCGGTGCCCCGGGTGCCGCCGACCAAGGCGGCCCGCTCACCTGCTGGCCCGAACACATCCCGTCCAGACCTTGCAACTGTCGATATGACCCATCTGCACCCTTGCTCCATGCGGCTGTCCTGACCGGGGAGAAAGCATGTTCGCTGCATCACCTGCCCACGATTCGCGGCAGCCACGACGGAGCTTGCATCGAGCGGGCCGCCTGCGTCGGTGGATCGCCGGCCTGACGGCCGTTCCCGTGGCGGCCTCGCTGCTGGTCGGTGTGCCGGCCGAGGCGGTCGCACCGAAGGCAGAGCCGGCGAGGCCGCCGGCAGAGAAACTCGACACGCACGGCGCTTCGGTGTCGGGCCGGGCGTGGACGCAGAAGCTGATGCAGGACACGCCGCTCCCGAAGCCGGCGTGGCCGACAGCCAGCACCGCCCGGGTGACCCTCGATTCACCGACCACGTCAGGTCGGGGCGTCAGAGCGGGTGCCCTTCCGGTGTGGGTCGCTCGCGGCAGCGGTCCGGCCGGTTCGCGGGTCACCAGCGTCGACGTGCAGGTGGTGGATCGGGAGTCACTGCCGGGCAGTTGGCGGGACGGCCTGGTGCTCAGGGTGACGGCGCCGGCCGGGGCTGCGGCCGGCAGCGCGAAGGTGTCGGTGGACTACAACTCGTTCCGGCACGCGGTGGGCGGTTCCTGGGCGTCGCGGCTGCGGCTGTGGCAGGTCCCGACCTGTGCCCTGTCGACACCGGACGTGCCGGGTTGCCGGTCCGTGCCGCTGCCCACGAGGAACGATCTCGGTAAGGGGGTGGCGACCGCTGAGGTGACCGCCCCCACCTCGACGATGCCGAGGGAACTGGCCCGGTTGTCGGGGGGTACGACCCCGGCCAGCGGCTCGTTCATCGCTTTGGCGGCGGCTGGGTCGGGCGCGGACGGCGACTTCACCGCCACCGGTCTCGCGCCGTCGTCGACCTGGTCGGCGGGCGGTTCGTCCGGTGACTTCTCGTGGAACTATCCGCTGCGTACGCCGCCGGCGACCGGCCCGGAGCCGTCGGTCGCCCTGGCGTACTCGTCGGCCTCGGTGGACGGCCGCTCGGAGGTGACGAACAACCAGCCGTCGTGGATCGGTGAGGGTTTCGACTATTCGCCCGGGTTCATCGAGCGGCGGTACGTGCCCTGTGCGGAGGACCGGAAGACAAGCGGCGCGAACAACACCGCCGATACCGGTGACCTGTGCTGGCGCTCGGACAACGCGACGATGAACCTGAACGGCCGCAGCACCGAGCTCATCTTCGAGACCGGCAAGGGTTGGCATACCCGCTCCGAAGACGGTTCGAAGATCGAGAAGTTGACCGGGGCGTCGGGCAACGGCGACAACAACGGCGAGCACTGGAAGGTGACCACCACCGACGGCACCCAGTACTTCTTCGGCCTGCACTCGCTGCCGGGCCACACGGCGAAGACCAACTCGACCCTGGCCGTGCCGGTGTTCGGTAACCACACGGGGGAGCCGTGCCACGCCACGTCCTTCGCCAACTCCTCCTGCCAGCAGGCATGGCGGTGGAATGTGGACTACGTCGTCGATGTGCGCGGCAACACGATGTCGTTGTGGTACGGCAAGGAAACCAACAAGTACGCCCGCAACGACACCGACTCCGACGACGTGTCCTACGACCGGGCAGGGTATCTGGAGCGGATCGACTACGGCACCTACGACCGCACGTCGGACATTCACGGGGTGACGGAACGCAGCATCAGTCCGTACGCGCGGGTGGTGTTCGACACGGACATGCGGTGTTTCGACAACTGCGGTACCGAGTCGAGCCCGGTTAAGGCGTCGTGGAAGGACACTCCGTGGGATCAGGAGTGCAAGGCGTCGGCGACGTCGTGTGCGCAGCAGTACTCGCCGACATTCTGGACGACGAAGCGGCTGAAGAAGATCACCACGTGGGTGTGGGACACCACCAGACCCACCCCGGAGTGGCAGGACGTCGAGTCGTGGACCCTGTCGCACACCTTCGCGGCCACGGCGGACTCCACGCACACGGGACTGTGGCTGAGCCGCATCGACCACGCGGGGCATGTCGGCGGCACCGTCAGCCTGCCGCCGGTGACCTTCGAGGCGGAGTCGTTGCCGAACCGGGTGCTGACCGAGCACGGCACGACCGACAACTGGCTACGGATCTCCAGCATCGTGACGGAGACCGGATCCCGCATCAAGGTCGACTACGCGCAGCCGGAGTGCACCGAGGCGATCGTCGAGACCTTGAACCCGCACACGAACACGAAACGCTGCTACCCGGTGCGGGTTCCGGACCCGGCCGACCCGACCGGCGAGCGGCTCATCACCGAATGGTGGCACAAGCACCGGGTCGAGCACGTCGCCGAAGACGACATCCAACTCGCTGACGGGCACCAGGCGCCCTCGAAGCACACCTGGTATCAGTACGTGGGATCGCCGGCGTGGCACTACGCCGACGACGACGGTCTGACCAGGCCGGAGCGCAAGACATGGTCGCAGTGGCGTGGCTACGCGCAGGTCAAGACCCGCGTCGGTGACGACTCGGCGACCCAGACACTCGCCGTGACGACCTTCATGCGGGGTATGCACGGCGACAAGGCCAGCCCGAGCGGCGGCACCCGCAGCGTGACAGTCCCGGCCTCACTGGGCACCGAGACCGTGTACGACGAGGACCAGTTCGCCGGCCAGGTGCGCGAGCAGGTCGTCTACAACGGGGTCGAGACCAAACCGGTGTCGAAGACGGTGAACGTACCGTGGCGGTCGAACCCGACCGCGAGCCGGACGATCAACGGCGACACCGTCGAGGCCCGGTTCGTCGACACGCAGACCACCTACACGG
Source organism: Micromonospora palythoicola (assembly GCF_036689795.1). Classification (NCBI taxonomy): domain Bacteria; kingdom Bacillati; phylum Actinomycetota; class Actinomycetes; order Micromonosporales; family Micromonosporaceae; genus Micromonospora; species Micromonospora palythoicola. The sequence goes on from NZ_JBAGKI010000002.1 coordinate 36,159, forward strand.
CCACCGCCCTGGGCGTCGACGGGAGCCGGGGCTGGCGCACCTCGCGGGGCACCAAGAACCTGGATCACACGTACGGCACGGTCAACTGGTCACAGGACGACGGCGACATCGCCGTCACCGGCGACGAGACGTGCATCACCTACCGCTACAACCGCAACACCGGCAAGAACCTCACCACCACGGTCAAGCAGACGACCACCACCGCACTGGCGTGCGGTACGAACCCGTCCTCGGTCGACGACGTGATCTCCGACGCCCGGACCTACTACGACGGGGCCAGCAGCGTCGACACCGCACCGAAGTACGGATCGGTGACGAAGACCGAGCAGCTCAAGGACTGGTCGGTCGGGACCGGCACCGTGTGGCAGGTCGTGTCCCAGGGCAGCTACGACCCGGCGGGCCGGCCGGTGAGCGCGACCGACATCAAGGGCAACGTCACCACGACCGCGTACACGCCGGCCGTGGGCGGCCCGGTTTCCAAGGTGACCACGACCGGTCCGGAACCATTCAAATGGACCTCGTCCGTGGAGATGAACCCCTACTGGGGTTCCACGGTCAAGGCCACCGACCCGAACAACAGGGTGATCTCGGACGTCGAGTACGACGCGCTCGGCCGCGTCAGCAAGGTGTGGGCCCTGGGCTGGACCAGGGCAGCCAATCCGACCACCCCGTCGGCGCAGTACACGTACACGTTCGCCGCTGGCCGCAACGCCTACCCGTTCGTCAGGACACAGGCGTTGAACGCGGACGGCAACTACGTCACCTCGTACGAGATCCTCGACGGTCTGCTGCGCCCCCGGCAGACCCAGAGCCTGGCGGTGGACGGCACCGGGAACCGGGTCGTCACCGACACGATCTACGACAGTCTCGGCCGCGCCGCGACCTCCTACGGGGCACACGCCGAACCCGGGGCACCGTCGGGCACGCTGTGGTGGGAGCCGGAATGGTCTGTCCCCGCCGTCTCCAAGACCGTGTTCGACCGGGCGTCACGTCCCACGAACGCGATATTCCTGGCCGGTGACGGTGTGTCGAATCTGGAGGAGGAGTGGCGGACGGTCACCGCCCATGAGGGTGACCTCGCCACGGTGACGCCGCCGCAGGGCGGTACCCCGACCACGACGGTGACCGACATCGAGGGCCGCGTCGTCAAGCTGCGTCAGCACACCACCGCGGCCGGTGTCAGTGGGGCGTACCAGGAGACCCAGTACGTCTACAACCGCAAGGGCCAGCTGGCCAGGACGGTCGACCCGGCGGGGAACCGGTGGGTCAACGAGTACGACGCCAAGGGCCGCCTGTGGCGCACGACCGACCCCGACAAGGGCGTGACGACCAGCACCTTCAACGACGGCAACGAACTGGTCAAGACCACCGACGCCCGCGGTGAGGTGCTCTGGTACGTCTACGACGCGCTCGGGCGGAAGAAGGAACTGCGCGACGACTCCGCCACCGGAGCGCTGCGCGCCGAGTGGAAGTACGACACCCTCTTCACCGGACAGGGCGGATTCAAGGGCCAACTCACCCAGGCGATCCGGTACGAGCCGGCGGGTAGCAGCAACGCCTACCGGTGGCAGGTGGTCAGCTTCGACGGCCGCTACCAGCCCAAGGGCGTCAACTACGTCATCCCGGCAAACGAGACCGGTCTGAGCGGTACCTACGGCTACGGCTACGGCTACTCGGCGGCGACCGGCGCACCGACGTCGATCTCCTACCCGTCCGGCGGTGGCCTGGTCACCGAGCAGGTCACCACCGACTACGACGCGACCACCGGGATGCCGGTGCGGCTGGACACCAGCCTCACCGGCTCCAACGGCACGATGGCCACCGCCAGCTACACCGCCTACGGCGAACGCAGCGGCTCGATCTACAAGATGCCCGGCGGCGTGTGGACCCAGGACACGATCTACCGCGACGAATCCACCCGCCGCATCGACCGCACCACCGTCGAACGGGAAACCACCGTCGGCACCGTCTCCGACCGCAACTACCGCTACAACGACATCGGCAACCTCACCTCCATCGAGGAGAAGCCCCAGATCGGTCAGGCCGACACCCAGTGCTTCCGGCAGGATCCGCTGGGCCGGCTCACCACCGCCTGGACGCCGAAGGCCGGAGTCGACTGCCAGACCGACCCGATCGTCGCGAACCTGGGCGGCCCGGCACCGTACTGGCACGACTGGACCTTCAACACCACCGGCTCACGACTCACCGAGACCAGCCACACCGCCAGCGGCGACACCACCCGCACCTACACCCTGCCCACCGGCGGTCAGGACGTGGTACGTCCCCACGCCGTCACCGTGATGACCACCCAGGCACCCGGCCAGAGCAGCGTCGCCAGCACCTACGCCTACGACGCCGCAGGCAACACGACCTGCCGGCCGACCGGCACCGCCGCGAACAATTGCGGCACCGGCACCAACAGCCAAACCCTCGGCTGGAACGCCGAGGGCAAACTCGCCACCGTCTCCGCCGGCGGTCAGACGGTCGAGACAAACGTCTACGACCCCGACGGCGTCAGGATCATCCGCCGCGACAGCACCGGCACCACCCTCTACCTGCCCGGGCAGGAGATCCGACGCGAAGGAGGCGTCAACACCGGTACCCGCTACTACAGCTTCGCCGGCACCGTCTGCGCCTCCCGCACAGGCGGCTCGGCGACCACCAACCTGACCTGGCTGTTCGACGACCACCAGGGCACCCAACAGGTAGCGGTGAACGCCGGCACCCAGGCCGTGTCGATCCGCCGCCAGACCCCGTACGGTGCAGCACGTGGTGCCAACCCGGTCTGGGTGAACAACAAGGGCTTCGTCGGCGGGGACATCGACCCCACCGGGCTGACCAACGTCGGTGCCCGGCAGTACGACCCGACGCTGGGCCGGTTCATCTCCGTCGACCCGGTCCTCGTCGCCGACGACCCCGACCAGTACGACGCCTACCAGTACGGCGGCAACAACCCCATCGACAACGCCGACCCCACCGGCCTCTACCACACCGAGAACGGCGAGGACACCGGCGACCGCGCCTACGTCGACACCACCCCCTCCGGGGAACGAGTAACCAGGATCGTCAAGAAGTACGTCCCCCCGGCCTGCGGAGCCAGCTGCCAGCAACAACGCGAGACGTACCGGCAGGCCAGCAACGAACGCGCCGAAGCAGAACGCAAACAACGCGAATGCCAAGCCAGCTTCTGGTGCCGCAACGCCGGCGCCGTCGGTGCGGTCGCCGGTGTCGCCGCGGGTGTCATCGTCGGTGGAGCCTGTACGGCCGGCAGCTTCGGCGTGGGCGCCGTCGGCTGCGCCGCGATAGGTGGCTTTGTCGGCGGCTATGTCGCCTCACTCACCACCAACAGCCTTGACGCCGACGAAGAAAGCTTCCTGCAACTCGCCGGCGAAGCCGTCGTCGGCGGAGCCATCGGCGGCGTGCTGGGCGCAGGCGGCGCGGTTCTCCTGCCAGCCCTCGGCGCAGGGGCCTTCGGCCTCGCCGCCGGCGCTGGCCTGCGTACGTCCGTCGGTATGGCAGGTGCCGGGGCGCGATCAGCAGCCCGTGGCGGTGCAGGAGCCGCAGGTAGTTGCTTCAAGAGCTTCAGCAGCGACACCGAAGTGGTGATGGCGGACGGAAGTACGAAGCCAATCGGAGACATTCAGGTCGGCGACACCGTCCTGGCGACCGACCCCGAAACGGGGAAGGAAGGCGCGCGTGAGGTCACCCACCTGTGGGTTCACCAGGATCAACTCGTCGACTTGAAGGTGAGCGGCGGGAGGGTCGCCACCACTGAGGACCACCCGTTCTGGAACGTAACCGACCAGCAGTGGCAGGACAGCCAGGAGCTCGACGCCGGAGACCTGCTGTACACAGCCTCCGGAGACACTCTCGCCGTCACGGGGCTGGACTGGGCGACCGCTCAACATGGCACCGCCTACAACCTCACCGTCGCCGACATCCACACGTACTATGTGTTGGCTGGCAACACGCCGGTCCTCGTGCACAATTGCGGTACCTTCGATAACAAAATGCCGGGGGCGTTGGCTGGAGAATTGTCTGCTGCCGAACGCCTCGGCGTCACGGTTTCGAGGCCCGGCTCATCTTCGTTTGATGCTGCGGTATCTGGCGGAACGGTTAAGTGGGCGGTTCTCGAAGATGGAAGCCTCGTTGTTCAACCTAAGTTCGTAGGGGGTCATGAAATCTCACATGCTGTTTTGAGTCGGGGAGCGCCCGTTCGCGCAGCAGGTGAGGCTGACATCGCAGGATCGTCGTCGTCGGGCTATTTTGGATTGGATATTAACAATCACAGCGGACATTTCCGGCCGTCTGCGGAAAGCCTGCAAATTGGTCGCGATGCGTTCGAGCGAGCGGGGATTGGATTCTAGTGATTGACCTGGACGAGCTGACCGATCTGGATCTCCGCGACCTTGCGACCTTCCTTGCCGAGCAGGCGCCTAGCTGGTACGGAACGCCCCAGGGGCAATGGCGTTCCGTGCTTGAACTTTTCACGTCGCGGCTGGCCTCATCTGATCGGCAGATAGTAGCTCGGGAACTGTCTCTGCTGCGTGACGCACACGACGTGCTGATTGCGGCAGCGCAGCGCGACGGTGCTCTAGATGAGCGCGAGAGTATTTTGCGCCGGGTTAATGTTCTCGTGGCTTTGGCAGAGAGTTCTACCGATGATCTGGAAGTAGATAATATGGCGACGGCGGTAAAGCGGATGGTGCTGGAGGGCCTTCCTATTTCGCTCGAACTGGCACGGGCGAAGGCACCATTCTGGCGCACATCGTCGACGGACGAGATTCGCGAGATGCGCTTTGCAAAGAATCTGTTGAGTCCGCTCAAGCCGATTGCAGAACGTGGTCTTAACCCGGATGACTCCGCGAAAGTCGATGCCTGGTTGGGACTGTTGCCGTCTCTTCCGTAGTGCGCTGTAGTGCGGTCGCGGGCGCTGCTGTCGATGGGGGTTGCTGTCACGGTTGATGTCAGATGATCAAACGCATACATGATTGTCGATTTATGCCGTGACTGTTGTTGGCGGCTCGATACTGGCGGGCGTGCGCGCGGGGCCGTAGGCCTTGAGCGCGTGCGCGCGGCCCCGGCTTCGGTCGGGGCCGTTCTTGATCCTGTAGAGCAGTTTTGAGCCAGTCGGATCTTGGTCGGCGGCCTGGTCCGGGCGATCGTAGGCACTCCGGTACATTTTTCGTTGTTCGACAAGCGCAAGGCGGGGAGAGGAGTTCTTAACATGGTCTCCGCGACTGATTATGTGGACGTTGTTCGGCATCGCATGATTGCCGATGGATGTGCGGTGACTAACGAGACTATTGGCTCGTTGCCGGTGGTGGTCGGATACCGGGCGCGGGTGCGGCTGCTAACGCGGATTCACGTCTTCGCGGTCGCGGCCAAAGCGGAGTGGGTCGATGAGACCAGCCTACGGGATTTCATTGACGATGTGGTCAACCTGGGGCTGGGGCGCAAAGGGCAGTGGCGCGGATTGCAATCGGGCGTGATCGTGCTGCCGATCCTGGTGACTGAGTCGGTGGACCCGGCGGCTGCGGCGTTGACGCAGAAGGCGTACCGCCTCAATCTGAACGGCTTCGCGGCGATGGCCCAACCGGCCGTCGTGAATGTGAAGGCGGGCAAGGTGTGGACCTTCCGGGGAACCAGGTTGTGGGGTTACGCCTTCAACTCGCTCGTCAAGCAGTTGTACCAGGCCTACCTACCGGAGCCGGTGACCACGTGAGTTGATGGCGGGCGGCTCGGTAGGTCGGCGTTGGCGCGGCTGGGTGGGTGGCGTACCAGGCGGAATCCAGGGCGAGCACTCGGAAGCTGGCGAGCGCGCCGGGCGAGCGGCAGGCGGGTGCGAGCAGCATGTGGACGGCCAGCCGCCCGGACAGCGTGCGACCTCTATCCGCCGCTTACGCTCCGGCTCCTGGCCGCCGGGCAGGGCGTTGGGCGAGCGGACGAGGAGTGTGCCCTGCAGTATCACCATGGCGGCAACCGGCCAGTTCGGCGCGGCGCCGGTCGGTCCCACTGCTGGAACCGGCGGTAGGTAACGGGTGGCTCGCTCCGGGTGGTGGTTGGAAGGGCCAACTGGTGCTGCGGGTGGTAGGACGACTCCTTTACACGGCTGGTTTATGCTCCATGCGACCTGGACAAACGTGCGTGAGCCTGCCGCTGCGCCATTGGACTACCTGGGGGCAAGGGATCGTCGGTTCGAATCCGGCCGTCCCGACAGTGCGAGGGTTTTCGCAGGTCAGAGGCTTGCGGGGACCCTCATTTTGCTATCCAGGCTCGACGTGGCGGTGGGTAAGCCGTTGCTGGAACCCTTGACTCGGGTGGTTCTGCGAGTCGATCGCGCCCGGCCTGCCTGAGGATCGCCTGGTAGGCGTGCCGAATCGGCGTATCCGAGGGTGTTGTTGGATCGCTTGACAGTGGACTATTCTGGGTGAAACGGGCGCGTCCGATCCATCCGAGCCCGACCGGTGGACGTGGTTCGGTGTGGGTCGTCCACGTCCAGCTACGCCTCGCCTGAGGTGCCCTCGTCGACCTTCGCCGGCACTGGGAACGCCCAGCACTGTCCGCCGGCCGGGCCGTCGTGCCGTTCGCCCTCCACCGGCAGGTGAAGGGCACCACCGCGGGTCGTCGTCGAGGTGTCGCACGACGCCCACACGTCGACCCCGGCGAGGGTGGGGCGCCTTCCGCCAGCCCGCCACCGGCTACCTGTCGCTGCGGTGCGACGGTGACCGGGCGCGACGGCACGGTGGCCACCCAGACCATTATTCGCGCGTACCGGCTCAGGCAATGGCGAGCGCCGGGAGCAGGATGTGGTCGATCAGCCCTTCGATGTACGCGTTCGGGATGGGCCGGCGTTGCACGCAGGCCCGGTAGGCGGCCATGGTCGGCACCACTCGGGCGAGCCCCGCGGCGTCGGCGTCCGCCGCCGCCTCGCCCCGGGCGACGGCCCGCTGGATCAGCAGCAGGTTGGCCGTCGCCCAGGGCTCGATGATCGCCTTGTCGACTGCCTCGCCCAACCCGGGATGGTCGGCGAGCATAGAGGTCAGCCCGGCCATGATCCGGAATCGCCGGCTGTCAACGCCGTCGCTCGAATCGAGCAGCGCGTGCAGGTCGCCGCGCAGCGTGCCGGTGTCGGGCAGCGCCCCGGGACCGAGCTGATTGTCGAGCCGACTGACCGCGTCGAGCACCAGGTCGGCCTTGGTCGGCCAGCGCCGGTAGACAGTGGCCTTGCCGGCGCCGGCCGCCGCGGCGACCATCCCGATCGTCAGGTTCCGAAAACCCGCCTCGGCCAGCACGTCGAGCGTGGCGTCGAGGATCGCCACGTCGCGCGACGGGTCTCGCTTACGGCCCACCCGGGCGGGCAGCCGATCGCCGGCATCCATGCCCGCTCCCGATCAGCTCAGGACAGGCGCGGCCGGCTCGCCGGCGCGCTGCCGCAAGACCGGCCGGATGCAGGCGAAGGTGGCGACGGCGAGGGCGACACCGAAGATGAGCCCGAGGCCGGTGCCCAGCAGCACCATCGACGGCAGCACGTCCGTCAGGTAGTGCAGCTTGGTCAGCCGGGTCAGCCAGAGCAGCGCGAGGGCTCGATCAGGCTGGCTAGCTGCCTGGCGGCCGCAAGGACGGTGCCGTCGGGGCGGACGATGGCTGCCTGTGCGTGACCTCTTCTCAGCCATCGGTGCAGTTCGCTGCCCGGTGCGGCACTGACGACCACTGCACCCTGGCGTGTCAACTCCGCCCGTTGCGCCGCCGACGGCTCTACGGAGGTGACGATCGCGAAGCGGCCGGCCGCCACGTCGTCGAAGCGGAGATCGCTGTCGATGATGGCGTTCGGGCACAGTCGGCCCGCGAGGTTGCGACGCAGGCGTGGCCTTGTCACCAGCTCTGAGCGGCGCAGCGGGGGTGTCTGGCTGTCTGTGGCCAGTTTCTTGAGACCGGGTACGAGGTGCAGCCGTGGTGCCACGGCGCGCCGGATGAGGTTGCCCAACTCGCCGCCGGCCGTCATCGCGGTGCCGATGAACCTCGCCAACTTGATCATGGCGTGGGCGTGGTGCCCGCGTTCGATCTCGTAGGTGTCGAGCACGGTCTCGGCGAGGGTCCCGTCGAGTACGCCGGCGAGTTTCCAGGCGAGGTTCATGGCGTCGCGCAGGCCGGCACACATGCCCTGGCCGATGAACGGTGGGGTGAGGTGGGCGGCGTCACCGAGCAGGAACACCCGGCGGTCGCGCCAACGGTCGGCGAGCTGCGCGCGGAAGGTGTACTCGGCGGTGCGGATGATTGCCAGCTCCGCGACGGGGAGGGTGCCGGTCCACGGCGAGATCAACGGATGAAGCCGGGCCGGGTCGCGATAGTCGTCGGCGGTCTCGCCGGGCCTCAGCTGGAACTCCCAGCGGTAGCGGGTCTCGCCGATGCGCATGTACGTGCCGGCGCGGGCCGGGTCGGAGAGCTGGTGCACCCCCTCCCACTGATCGAGGTCGGCTTCGGTGGCCACGTCGATGACGAGCCAGCGCTGCGTGAAGCCCAGGTCCCGCATGCTCGCACCGATGGAGGACCTGGTCAGGCTGTTGGCGCCGTCGCAGCCGAGGACGTAGGCGGCGTGGACGGACCCGGGTGCGCCGGTGGCGGTGTCGGTGAACTCGACCCGCACCCCGCCGCCGTCCTGGATCAGTGCGGTGACCTCGGCGTTGCCTCGCAGGGTGGCGCTGTCGTACCGGGCCAGGTTCCCGCGCAGGATCGCCTCGAGTTCCGGCTGGTCGAACATGCTCCCCTGGGGGTAGCCGTGCCGGCCCGACGCGACGTCGCGCCGGAACTCGGCCAACACCCGCATGTCCCGGTCGAGGAGGCGCAGACCCAGGTGCGGCCGGGAGATCGCGGCGAACTCGCCCCCGAGCCCGAGCCGCGCCAGGATGCGGTGCACCTCGTCGTCGAGGGCGACGGCCCGGGGCTGGGGGTAGATCGAATCCCACCGTTCGAGGATCAGGCACTCGACGCCGTACTGGGCGAGCAGCGTCGCGGCGGTGAGCCCGGTGGGGCCAGCGCCGACGATCACCACCGGAACCGCTGTCATCGCGTCAGCACTTGAAGGACGAGGTAGGCGGCGACGAGGAGCCCGCAGACGAGGGCCGGTGCGTACTTCTGGGGGCCGTCTCCCTTGCGCAGGTGCACCACGAGGGCCCCGGTCAGCAGGAGCAGCAACCCGGTGCCGGCGAGGGCGCCGATCAGCGGCACGGTCAGGCCGACGAGCAGTCCGGCCGCACCGGCGACCTCGAGCAGGCCGATGCGGCGATAGGCGGCGACGGAGAAACCGGCCTCCGTGGCACGTTCGCGCATCGGTTGCAGGGCCAGGGTCTTGGCCGTGCCCAGGGCGAGGAAGACCAGCGCGAGCAGCACAGCGAGGATGGTCGCAACGAGCGTCATCAGAGAGTGTCCAATCGCCATTCGATGGCATGACGGCCCAGGGTCGCCTTCACGGAGTCTTCCTGGGCGGCGGGATGAATCGTCACAGCGGCCACGATGGAGCCTGGCCGTTCGCCGAGGTGGCCGACGCGTACGCCGTCGATGGTCGACAGCGGTCGAGGCGCGTCCGCCGCCGCCGTGGGTCGCGCCGCTTGCGTGGGCAGCGCGTACGTCGATTCGGGTAGGCTCCGCGCTTCGAGCGGGACTGCTTCGGTCGCGGCCAGGGCTTCGGGTGTTGCGTGGTTTGGCCAGTGCAGGGGCCCGGTCATTGGGCGTATCGCACGACGGTGCGCTGCCGGCCCAGGTCGATCGTGCCGTCGTCGGTGGCGATGGTGGCCTCGACGATGTCGCCGTCGGCGAGGTATCTGGGGTTGCGGGCCTGGCTTTTGAAGAACATCTTCCATTTGACGGTGGGCGGTAGCAGCGAGGCGATGATCTCGACCGGTTTCGGTGGTGCGCTCAGGGCCGTGCCGGCGGGGGTGCCGGTCAGCAGCAGGTCGCCGGCATCGACGCGTTGGAAGCGGGTCAGCGCCTGCAGCGCCTGGACCGGGCGGTAGATCATGTCGGCGGCGGTCATGTCCTGCCGGAGCTCGCCGTTGACCCACAGCTTCAGCCGCAGGTCGGTGAAGCGCGTGAGCTCGTCGGCGTCGAGTAGCACCAGCGCGGGACCGACCGGGGTGAACGTCGGGTACGACTTGGCCTCGTAGAACTGGGTCTTGGGTAGCTGGACGTCGCGTGCCGAGATGTCGTTGGTGACCACCAGGCCGGCGACGTGCTCGGCGAGGTTCTCGTCGGTGACCGTGGTGCCGACCGGCATCTCGCGGCCGAAGACCAGCCCGATCTCGACCTCGTAGTCCAGCAGTGTCACGTGCCCGGGGCGGACCACGTCGGCGTACGGGCCGCTGATCGAGCCGGAGGTCTTGCGGAAGAACGTCAACGGGACGGTGTCGGGGTCGCCGTTGGTGTCCGTGACGTGCGAGGCGAAGTTGGTCATCTGGGCGACGACGCGGCAGGGTGCGGTGACCGGGGAGAGCAGCGCGAGGTCGTCCACCGGGACGCTGTCGCCGCTCGCGGCGGCGGCGATTGCCTCCCGGTCGGCCAGTAGTTCGGCGGTGGTGGTGGCGCTGGTGTGCACCTTGGCGGCGCCGGTGGGGGTGAGGACCCACCAGGCGTCGGCGGTGCGCAGGACGGAGGTGCTCATGAGGTGAACGCTTTCATCAGGCCGTGGAGGCGGCGGAGGTCGAATTCGTTGTCCGCGCGGAGCGCGCCGATGACGGCGCGCAGCTCGCGAAGTGCTTCCGGTCCGGGCTTCACCCCGAGGAAGTCCCTGGTGGCGGGTGGACCCCACTGGGCGAGCCCGGAGGCGCTCATCGGTGCCCAGCCCGGCTCGAGCGTGCAGTCGAACAGGTCACCGTCGGTGAAGTGTTCGACCAGGAAGCCGTCGGGGTCGCGCCAGTAGTCGAAGATCTGGCTGCCCTGGATGTGCCGGCCGATCCCCCAGGACCGTTGGTAGCCCCGATCGAGCAGGTGCTCGCCGCCTGCGGCAAGGGAGTCGAGGTCGGGGACCTGGTACGCGGAGTGCACGTACCGGTTGGCCGGACCGAGGGTCATCGCGAGCGTGTGGTGGTCGGTGGGTGTGCTGCCGCGGTCGCAGCGGATGAAGCTCATCACCGGGCCGCGCTCGCGTTGCCCCTGGTGGTAGAGGAAGTCGCTGACGATCAGGCCCAGGTGCTCCAGATACCAGTCGAGCGTCTGGCGGTACCGGGTGGTCTGCAACACGACGTGACCGAGCCGCTGCACCCTGGCCGGGACGCGCGGCGGTCGCTGGGTGGCGTTCACCCGGGCCACGTCGTGCCCGATGTTGAACGTCAGGGGCGCCTGGGTGGGCAGCGTGGGCAGCTGGTGGGTGTCCGCGACGACGCGTACCCGCGTCCCGTTCGGGTCGACCAGGTCCACGGCCACGCCCCCGAGACTGTCCGGCAGGGGGCGCAGCGTCGTCCCGGTCGCCTCCGCGAGGCGCAGCACGTCCTGCCCGTCGGCGGCCCGGAACGTGGGACCGAGGAACCGCGAGCGTGGGCCCCGACGGATGAGCACGCAGGGCGAGCCGGCGTCGGTGCCGCGCAGCTGCACCTCGTCGGGAGTCCGCAGGGCGGTGGTGAAGCCGAACGCCGCGGCGAACGCCTCGGCCCGCTCGAGGTCGGGCTTCTGGAACTCCAGCCAGGCGAGGTCGTGCACCTTGACGATCGGGTTGCGGGCCCGGCCGGGGTGTTCGCCGGGCAGCGCGCCCTGTTCGCTGTGCAGACCGGTGTGCGGGTCGTGGCGCTCGATCATGTCCCCCTCCCTCCAAGTTGACGAAATCGTCACTTACGAGGTTAGCGTCAGTCAAGGGTGAGTGACGATTTCGTCAGCACTGAGTTCCATGTGGGTTAAGGTGGGCGTGGAGCGTCGGGGAGAGGTGGGGAGGCAGGCATGACGCAGCAGACCAGACATTCGCCCAACCGCCTGGAGCGGCGGAAGGCGCACACCCGGTCGGCGCTCGTCCGCGCCGCTCAGACCTTCATCGCGGCCGGCAGGCCGAACGTGCCGATCCTCGAGCTCACCCAGGCGGCCGACGTGGGGATGGGGTCGTTCTACAACCACTTCGACAGTCGGGAGCAGCTCATCGAGGCCGCCGTCGAGGACGCCTTCGACCGCTACGGCGCCCTGCTCGACGAGCTGACCGTGGGCCTGGACGACCCGGCCCACGTGTTCGCGCAGAGCTTCCGGCTGACCGGGCGCCTCCACCGCCGCCAGCCCGAGCTGAGCAAGGTCCTGCTCAGCACCGGCCTGGCCCTGGCCCGCTCGGACAAGGGCCTCGCACCGCGAGCCCGGCGCGACATCGAGGACGGCGTGCGTGCCGGGCGGTTCCACGTGCGGGACCCGGAGCTGGCGATGGTGACCGTGGCCGGCGCCGCGTTGTGCCTCGGGCAACTGCTGCACGACAAACCCGAGCGTGACGACGCCACGGCCGCCGACCAGGTCACCGAGGACGTGCTGCGCATGCTTGGTCTCCCACCAGCGGACGCCCACGAGATCTGCCGGCGCCCCTTGCCGCACTCCGACGGCGACCGCCTAACGGACCGACGGTCGGTAACCCGCCGATGACCTAGGCGGTACTGGCCTCCCGCACGATCCGGTTGGCGGTCTGCGGCTCGCATCCGGTGGCCCGGAGCAGGTCGCTGGCCATGGTGCGGAGCTGGATCACCATGGCGTCGGAGAAGGGCTTGCGCCCCTTGCGGTAGGCCCGGCCGGCCAGCCGCGCGCCGTGCTCGACCGCCTGGTACGTCTGCTCGAAGGGCCGACCCGTGCGCGCCTCCCGCCGGAGCAGGTGGACCGCCTCGGCGAGCTTCCCGACGGCGGCCGGGAGTTCCTCCGGTATCGGCTCGTCGTACTCCAGCGTGGTCGCCGCCCAGCGGGCCAGCTCCCGGGCCCCGAGACTGACCCGGCGGATGTGCGGGATGCCGTGGCGGTAGTGCTCGACATCGAGACGGCGCTGCCAGCGCGCCGGGGCGATCACCGTGACCTCCTCGGCGCCGCCCAGGGCCTCGTCCATGCGTTGCAGGTCGGGGTCCATCGCACTCAGCTGATCCAGTGCGCGCAGCGCCCGGTCCCGATCGCGCTCGGTCAGGGCGTGTCCCACCTCATGTAGCTGCGTACGGAGGGTCGAGGCGACCGGTGCGGTGGCGCTGTTGAGGATGCGCATCGGATTGACGGGCAGCAGGAGCGCGACCACCACCAGCGCGACGACGCCGCCCACCCCGGCGTCGACGATCCGCGCCCACTGCAGGCCCTGCTCGAACTGGGCGAACGTGGCGATCAGCACGGCAGTGCTGCCGGCCTGCGCGACCAGCGCTCCGCTGTGCCCGGTCGCCAACAGGGCGACGGCGATGGCCAGCGCCACCACCAGGCCGATCTGCCAGAGCCCGAAACCCAAAATGTCCACGAAAAGATCACTGATCACCAGGCCGAGCCCCACGCCGAGCATCAGTTCGGCGGTGCGTCGGGCGCGCTGACCCAGGGCGGCGACGATCGTGCCGACGGCCGCGCTGGGCGCGAAGATCGGCGAGGGCCGGCCGAGCACGTCGTGCGCCAGCGCCCAGGACAGTGCCGCGGCGAGCCCGCACTGCGCGGCGACGAGCAGGATGACGGAGAACAGCCGCAGCCTCAACCGTCCCGCCTCACCGCTGCGACGCCGGGCCTGGGTCGCCACGGCCCGGGCGGCGCGGCGAACGGCGTCGTCCCGGTCGGCAGCCATGACGGGTGTTACCCGGCCCGGCCCGCACGAATCCCCGCCGTACCGGCGCGTCGACCTGCTCGGCGGCTCTCGCGGGGTGCGCAGGCTCCGGCCAGGGCTCCGACGCGGGCGCTAACCGGGGGGTGACGGCGTTTCGGACGGGACTCGCCGGGCACGCAGCGTGTCGGCGACGGCGACCCCGGCGAGGACGAGGGCGGCGATGCCGGCCACCGCGATCGGCGGCGCGGACCTCGTCGCGGGGGTGACGGCGGCCAGGGCGAGCGCGCCGGTCACCCTGGGGGCGGAGACGCGACCGAACACCGCGTACTCGAAGGCGGCCCGTCCCACGAGGAAGAGCGCGGGTCCGCCGAGGATGACGGTGGTCCAGGCGGGTTCCGCGTGTCCGAGTGGGTGGGCGATGACGAGTTCGTCGCCGACGGCCATGGTGATGATGCCGGCGACCATGATGACGTGGGAGTAGATGGTCAGGATGGCGACGCGGCGCGGGTTGGCGGTCGCGGCGATGGCCTCGGCCAGCAGGGCTCCGGCGCGGTGGATGTAGACGCGCCACAGCAGGGCCGTCGTGGTGAAGGCCAGCAGCGCCCCGACGACCTGGTCGGCCCCGAAGTCGCCGCCTCCCAGCGTCAGTCCGGTCACCAGGATCGGCTCGCCCAGAGCGATGATGAAGAACTGCTGGTAGCGCTCGGCCGTGTGCTCTTCGGAAACCACGACCTCGAGTCGACGCTCGCCGCTGCGACCCAGTTTGGGTGTCGGGAAGCCGAGCGCGATCCCCGCGTACTCGATGACCGCCGCCGTCATCCACAACACGGCACGGCCACCACCGGTCAGCAGCGCACCCGCGATCCATGGGATCGCGGCCATCCCGGCCCAGAACGCGAGCCGCACCGCACTGGTCCGTGCCGCGTGGCCACGCAGGTAGAAGATGGCCACAGCGAGGCCGCCGAGGCGGACGGTGACGTACGTACCTGCGAAGACCAGGCCCGTGCGGCCGAACGCCTCAGGCGTCGCCGCCGCCATCACGAGGGTGCCGAAGATGATCGGCATGGTCAGCAGTTGTACGAGCCGATGCTGCGGGTCGAACGCGTCCAGGAACCTCGCCGTGGAGAACCAGACCGCCAACACGGCGAGCAGCAACACCAGTGTCTGGAACGCGCCGGTCCAGCTCAACTGCTCGAACAGCTCCTGGGAGAGCCGGAGGAACGCGAGGACGAAGACCAGATCGAAGAAGAGTTCCAGGAATGCCGGCCGCGACTGGTCAGGTCGTCGCAGCAGCACCCCCAGCCGTCCCGTCGTCATCCGTCGTCCGCTTCGACCGAGGCGGACCGTCGCCCGGCGGGGACGAAATCGCGAAACAGGATGCGCGCGATAGCCGCCGCCGGGATGGCCAGCAGGGCTCCCACCAGACCGCCCAGTTCGGCGGCGATCAGGACGCTGACCACGATCAGCGTGGCGAGGATCAGACCGATGACGATCATCGTCCGGTGGGCGGTGACCCGGTCACCGGCAGCACTCACCCGGCGCAGCTACCCGCTATCGGTCGCACAAAACCAGAGCGTCAA
The DNA here is from genome assembly GCF_036689795.1 of Micromonospora palythoicola. Classification (NCBI taxonomy): domain Bacteria; kingdom Bacillati; phylum Actinomycetota; class Actinomycetes; order Micromonosporales; family Micromonosporaceae; genus Micromonospora; species Micromonospora palythoicola. Next base: position 51,468 of record NZ_JBAGKI010000002.1, read on the forward strand.
GCCAGCGGGCTCGACTCCAGCGCCTCCGTAGCCGCCCGCCGACCGACTTCGATCATCTCGGCCGCGCGGTGGAAGTCCAGCATCCGGACGTCCTGTGTCGGTACCTGGATCAGCAGGTCCGGCGGGTGGGCAGCCAACCGGTAGCGGATGAGGAGATCCCGCACGGCTTCGATCGAGAGGCTCATGACGTCCAGGGCGCGCAGGTCGGCGGGGAGTGCGGCATCCCGCCCGTCGTCCGGGGTGAGGGTCTCCGCGGAGGCGTCCGCTGTCGGACCGCCGTCGCCGGTGGTGACCCGGTCGGCGGACCGAGGGGCGGCGGATCCCCGGTCCACCCGCCACCGGCCCAGCTGCGGGCCGGCTGACTCCCAGACGTTCGCACCGTGCCGGGAACTGGTGCGGGCGGCCTTGAGAGGCAGCGACACGGCGACGACCGCGTCCGCCGGCATGCAGGTGGTCGGTGCCATCGGCAACGGCTCCATCAGGCCCCCGTCGGCGAGGAGCCGGCCGTCGACCATGACCGGCGTGATGGCCGTCGGCACCGCGATCGAGGCGCGCACGGCGACATCCACCGGCCCGTGCTGAAACCACACGGCCCGGCCGGCCCGCAGGTCGGTCGCCACCGCCGTGAAGGGTACGGGCAGCTGTTCGATGCGTACGCCGTCGAGCAGTTTCCTGACCTCGTCCATGACCTTGTCGCCGCGGATGGCCCCGGGGGCGCCCAGCTTCGGGTCGAGCAGGCGCAGCACGTCGCGTTGGCCGATGGTGCACACCCATTCGGCATAGGCTGCGAGCTTGCCGGCCGCGTGCAGCGCCCCGACCAGGGCGCCCATCGACGAGCCGGCGATCCCGACGATGTCGAACCCACGCTCCTCGAGAACCTGGAGCACCCCGATGTGCGCGTAGCCGCGCGCCCCGCCTGCGCCGAGCGCCACCGCGATCCGCACGTCACCACCCTCCGGTGTGTTCGGCCGACGAGAGCCGGGAGGCCCCGATGCCGAGCAGGTCGAGCCGCAGCCCGCTCGGTGCCTCGGGAGCCCTCGGTGACATCCGTCGTGCTGACACTCAATCACGAGCGGGAGGGCCCTGGTGGTCGGTCTCGACATCCTGCGACAGCGCGACGGCCAGGGCCGAGGTGCGGGCAGCCGCCGCCGAATTCCGTGAGCAGCTCCTGCGGCGGATCGACCAGACCCAGCCGTGCTGGACGGCATACACGCCCGTGGTCACGCCGACGAGCTCGTCGGCACCGCGCGCTCCTGAACCTTGCCTGTAGGTCAGGGTTGCGCCCACGGGGTGTCGCTGGTCCTGCCGGGCCCTCCGACCCGCGGTTACGCGTCGTCGCGGAGCCGACGCTTCAGGATCTTGCCGGTGGATGTCGTGGGCAGTTCGTCCCGGAACTCGACCAGACGCGGGTACTTGTAGCCGGCCATCCGCTGCCTGCACCAGTCCATCAACTCGTCCTCGGTCAGCTGGGCTCCCGGTTGGCGGATCACGAAGGCTTTCACCTCTTCGCCGTGTGACGGATGCGGCACGCCGACCACAGCCACCAGGCTCACGTCGGGGTGGGTCATCATGATCTCCTCGATTTCCCGTGGATAGACGTTGAAGCCGCCGCGGATGATCATGTCCTTGGCTCGATCGACGATGAAGTAGTAGCCGTCCCCGTCGCGCCGGGCCACGTCGCCGGTGCGGAACCAGCCGTCCCGGAGCACCTCGACGGTCGCCTCGGGGCGACCGTGGTAGCCCTTCATGACGTTGTGACCCCGGATCGCGATCTCGCCCGGCTCGCCCTCCGGCACCTCGTTCCAGTCCGCGTCGACCAGCCGCATCCGTACCCCACAGACCGGCTGCCCGATCGAACCGGGCTTGGCCTCCCGGCCCGGGTGGTTGAACGAGGCGACCGGGCTGGTCTCGGAGAGGCCGTAGCCCTCGCGGATCTTGACGCCGTAGACCTTCTCCACCTGCTCCAGGATCTCCACCGGAAGGGCTGCGCCGCCGGAGACCGCCATGCGCAGGTTACCCGCGATCGCGGCGACGTCGACCGTCTCCCGGCCGGCGGAGAGCAGGCCCCAGTACATCGTCGGCACCCCGGCGAAGAAGGTGACCTTCTCCCGCTGCATCAGCGCCAGCGCCGTGCCGGCGTCGAACCGCGGCAGGAGAACCAGCGTGGCGCCGGCGTACAGGCCCGCGTTCATCTGCACGGTCTGCCCGAACGAGTGGAACAGCGGCAGCGTCACGAGGTGGACGTCCTCGTCCGCGGCGCCGAAGAGACGCCAGCACGTCGTGGCGTTCATGACCATGTTGGCGTGGCTGAGTTCGGCGCCCTTGGGCTGTCCCGTCGTGCCGCTGGTGTAGAGGATCACCGCGGTGTCGGTGGCCTGGGTGGTCACGGTCTCGAACCGGGGGGCCCGGCCGGCGAGCGCGGATCCCAACGTGCTGGCACCCTCGATCGGGCTCGACGCCCGGGGGTCGGCGGTGATGAGGAAGAAGTGGTCGCAGCCGTCGGCGCCGCCGAACCCCTGCCAGCCCTCGGCCCCCATTGGTAGCTCCGGGGTGCCCTCGAAGCAGAGGTACGCCTTGGCGCCCGAGTCCTGCAGGTGGTAGGCGATCTCACCGGCCTTGAGGAGCACGTTCAGCGGTACGACGACCGCCCCCGCCTTGAGAATGCCGTAGTAGACGACCGGGAAGTAGGGAAGGTTCGGGCAGGACAGCGCGACCCGGTCGCCCGGCTGGATGCCGCTGTCGACGAGCAGGTTCGCGACCTGGTTCGCCGCGGCGTCGAGTTGGGCGTACGACAAGCGGCTGTCACCGAGCACGACGGCATCCCGGCCGGGTAGCCGTTCGGCGGTGCCCTCGAGCATGAGCGCGAGGTTGAGCATGGCGGCTCTCCTTGATGGTGGGGTGGGTCAGGGCGTCGTGGTGGTGGCGGGCGGGAGCGGCCGCTCGTCGACAGGCGGACCGGGCGCGGTGACGAAGGGCGGATCAGCCAGGCTGGTGTCACCGGCGGCGTAGACGATGGCATCGGGGCGCAGTGCGAGCACGGTGGCACGGTGTCGGCGTAGCCAGGGGACCAGGACGTCCTCGGTGTCCACGATCGTGCCGGGGGCGGGGGCCGAGCCGACAGGCGTGACCCGCAGGCACGCAACGCCGCTGGCCGCCCAGGCCGACCACGCCCGGGTGGGGCCGGTGTGCAGCACGGTCCAGCGACCGGCGAGCACGTCGTCGAGACGGGCGCGGTCACCGCCGTGCGTCCGTACCCAGGGCTGGGGGAGCTGCCTGCCGACCGCTCGGTTGTCGCCGCGGCGGTCCAGCAGGCCCTTCCGGTAGGCGTTGGCCGGGAACCATCCGGCCTCCTGCAGGTAGGCGCGGAAGGCCGGGACCCGCGTGAGGACCCGGAACGCGGCGTTGCGTACGGCCGTCAGCCCGGGGCGCCGCTCGGTGATGATGCGCCCGAAGCGCACCGCCTGGGCGGTCATCTCCCGCACGTGTGGTTTGCGCTCGACCTCGTAGCTGTCCAGCGCGTCGTCGGGTAGCTCGCCGCGCAGGACCGCGGCCAGTTTCCAGCACAGGTTGCCGGCGTCGCGTACGCCGGAGGACATGCCCTCGCCGATCCACGGCGGCATGGCGTGCGCCGCGTCGCCGGCGAGGAAGATCCGGCCGATGCGCCACCGGGAGGCGAAGCGGACGTGGTGGCTGTAGATGACCGCACGGAGGATCTCGACCTCGTCGGGTGTCCGGCCGTAGCGGCGCAGCAGCCGCCAGATGTAGTCGTGGCTGACCAGGTCCTGTTCGTCTTCGCCGGGCAGGACGGGGAACTCCCAGCGGTGGTGGCCCAGCGGGGTCGGGCAGTCCACGGCGGGTCGGGCGGGGTCGCAGTGGAAGCGCAGCCGGTCGACCGTGTCCCAGCCCCGCTTGATCTTGGTGTCGATGACGACCCACCGGTCGTGGTAGGTGCGGCCGTCGAAGCCGACGCCCAGCCGGGTCCGGATCGGGCTGGAGCCCCCGTCGGCGGCGACCAGGTACGCCCCCCGCAGGGTACGCACCGTGTCGTCGGCCAGGTCGCGGGCGGTGACCGTGACACCGTCGGCGTCCTGCTCGACGGACGCACAGTCGTGGCCGAGCAGGACCTCGACGTTCGGGTAGCGGGCCACCCCGTCGCGGAGGACCTGCTCCATAGCCGGCTGGTAGATGAACAGCTGCGGTGGGTGTCCGTTGCCCCGGGGGGCCGGCGCGAGGCTCAGGAACGACCGGCCGCGCGCGTCGACGAAGTCGATCGGCCGGCCGGCGAGCATGTCCTCCTTGAGCCGTTCGGCGAGGCCGGTGGCCTGCCAGATCCGGATCGTCTCCTCGTCGGTGGAAATCGCCCGGGCACGGGGATAGATCGCGGCGTCGCGCTCGACGACGGCGACCCGTAGGCCCATGCCGCCGAGCAGGTTGGCGGCGGTGACGCCGACCGGGCCGTAGCCGACGATGATCACGTCGTGGTCGTGCTGTTCGGTGTTCACGGGGTGGCTCCGCTGAGTGCCGGGACGGTGATCTCCGCTCGGCGCAGCGAGGCCGCGCCGTGGCGGAACTGGTTGAGCTTGTCGATGACGGTCTGGCCCTCGGGGGTGTGACCCCAGATGCTGATGCCCTGGTGGGTGGTGGGTTCCCAGGTGCTCTCGTCCACGGTGATCGGGTTCCAGCCGACCTCCCACTCGAAGCCGGACGGCGTCCGGACGTAGTAGGAGAGTTCCTTGTCGTTGGTGTGCTGCCCGACACCGAGGGCCATGGTGAAGCCCAACCGCTTGAGGCGCTGGTAGGAGGTGGTCATGTCGTCCAATGTGGCGACCTGCGTGTTCAGGTGCTGGATGGCGGTGCGGATCGGATCGACGCGCAGGCCTTCGGTGTTGGCCACGGCGACGGAGTGGTGGCGGCCGTTGACCCGCAGGAACCGGATCCGGAAGCGCACCCTGCTGATCGTCTCGACGATGAAGTCGCTCAGCCGAGCGTCGAGGAGGTTGTCGTAGTAGCGGTGGATAGCGTCCGGCCGCCGCGAGGTTATGGCGATGTGACCCATGCCGGCGTCGCCGGTGACGAAGCCGCTGGCCTGCATCCGCAATGGCACGGTGGTGGTGACGGCAGTGGTGTAGAGCTCCTGGACCAGGCCCTTCGGGCCGGGGAAGCGCACCAGCCGTTGCACGCCGCGCAGCGCCGCCTCCTCGTCGTGGCCGTGCTCGACGGTGACACCGCGGGTGGCGATGCGGGCGACAATGTCGTCGAACGCCTCGTGGTGGTCGACGTGCCAGCCGACGGTGGTCACGTCCTCGGCGGGCCCCCGTCGCAGCAGCAGCCGGCACTCGTGGTCGTCCAGCCGGAACCGCAGGTGATCGTGGTCGAGTCGGTCGACGTGCAGGCCGACGCCGTCGGCGCCGAAGCGCTGCCAGTCACCGAACCGGCGGGTCTCGATGCACAGGTAGCCCAGGCGGACCTTGCCGAACACGCTCATCGCTTGTCCTGGGAGAGGAAGGCGGTGGTGAGGGTGTTGAACAGGTCCGGGCGCTCCCACTGCACCCAGTGGCCGGTCCTGGCGACCAGGTACAGGTCACAGCGGGGCATCCGCTCGGCGAGCTGCCGCCCGCCGGACGGCCGGTTGACCCGGTCCTCGGCGCCCCACAGCACCAGCGTCGGCGTGGCGGCCCGGGTCAGCCGCTTGTCCCGCAGCAGGTCCATCCGGAGCAGCGTGCGTAGCCCGGCGGGCCGCCGGAGCGGCGGGTTGGCGACCACGTCCGGATCGATGCTCGCCTGGTACCGCGCCTCGATCATCTCGGCGGGGACGGCGCCGCCGTCGTAGACCAGGTCGTCGCGGATGAAGCGTTCGAGCTTCGTGCGGGTGGGGCCTTCGCCGGCGTAGTAGGCGAGCAGCCGCCTCAACCCGGGGGTCGGCGCGTGCCGGGTCGTGCCGATCCCGCCCGGGCCCATGAGGACCAGGCGCCGGACCCGGTCGGGCCGGTCCAGCGCCAGCCGCAGCGCGGCGGCTCCGCCGTAGGAGTTGCCGACCAGGTGGGCCTGTTCGATGCCGAGTGCGTCGAGGAGGCCACGTACGGCGGCCGCGAGGTCGCCGAACGGATCGCTCCGATCGACGATCTTGCTGGACCGGCCGTAGCCGGGCAGGTCCGGCACGACGACGCGGAAGCGCTGCGCCAGGGCGTCGACGTTGTGGGCGTAGTTCGACATCCCGGAGGCCCCCGGGCCGCCGCCGTGCAGCAGCACCACCGCCTCACCGGCACCACGTTCGGTGACGGCGACGTCCCGCGCGCCGACCCGCACCAGGCGTTGTTCCGCAGTGGGTTCCTCGACGCTCACGTGACCTCCCGCAGCCCGACCGTTACTGTAATGAACGTTACAGTTGTAGTGCCCGCTACGGTAAGCTTGACTGCGGACATCGTCAAGACATCGGCCGGAAACACAGGAGAGTGCGAATGAGGGAACCTCGAGGCGAACGCAAGCGCCGAGCCAACGGCGAGGAGTCCCGGCGACGCATCCTCGACGCCGCCGCCGAGGTCGCCGGCGTGCGTGGCTACGACGGCACGAGCATCGCGCTGGTCAGCGAGAAGTGCGGTCTACCCGCCAGCTCGATCTACTGGCACTTCAAGAACAAGGACGACCTCCTCGCCGCCGTCATCGAGCGCAGCTTCGACATCTGGGCCGACGCGCTCACCCTGCCCGGCGACGACACCGACCCGGCGCCGGACCGCGTTGCGGCACTGGCGGGCCAGGTCGCCAAGACCCTGCTGGACTCGCCCGACTTCCTCCGCCTCGGGCTAATGCTCACTCTCGAGCGCCGTCCCGAGGAGCCCAGCGCCCGACGCATGTTCCTGCAGGTCCGGGACACCGCCCGCGCGCGGCTCGCGGCCGTGCTCGCCACGCTCGCCCCGAGCGCCGACCGGGACGCGATCGAACTGGTCACCACGTACGCCATCGCCGCCGCCGACGGGCTCTTCATCGCCAAGGAGATCGGCGGCGACAGCGTCGACCTCATGCCGCTGTTCGACCTGCACGCCCGCGCTCTCCACGACGCCCTCGTCCGGCTGACCACGGAGACCTCATGACCGACGGTGACACCGACCGGGTCGCCGCGGCCTACCGCCGGCTGCGTACCGCCGCGCGGACCCGTACGCCGTGTGCCCCCGTGCGCGACCTCATCGGCCCGGACGACGAGAAACTCGCCTACGCGGTCCAGAGCCGGCTGACCGAGGCGCGGATCCGGGACGGCCGGCGGGCGGTGGGGCGCAAGGTCGGGCTCACCTCCGCGGCCGTGCAGCGTCAACTCGGCGTGGACCGGCCCGACTTCGGGATGCTCTTCGACGACATGGCGTGCGCGGAGTCCTGGCCGATCCGCCTCGACCGGCTGCTACAGCCCCGCGTCGAGGCGGAGGTCGCCTTCGTCCTGCGCGACGACATCACCGACCCGGCAGTCACCGCCGCCGCCGTCCGGAAGCGGGTCGCGTACGCCGCGGCCGCGCTGGAGATCGTCGACAGCCGGATCGCCGGTTGGGACATCACGTTCGCCGACACCGTCGCCGACAACGGCTCCAGCGGCCTGTTCGTCCTCGGCGCCGACCACGTGTCCCTCGACGCGTTCGAACCGGCGGCGGTCCAGATGACCATGTCGGTGAACAGTGCCGTCGCCTCGACAGGCTCCGGCCGGGCGTGCCTCGGCGACCCACTGCGGGCGCTCGCCTGGCTCGCCCGGACCGCCGTTTGTCACGGCAACCCGCTGCGGGCCGGCGAGATCGTCCTCTCCGGTGCCCTCGGGCCGATGGTCCCGCTCACCCCTGGCATGCGGGTCCGCGCACACCTCACCGGCCTCGGCACCGTCCAGGCCGTCTTCACCACTCCCGTCACGAAAGGCGGCAGCTGATGTCGCGTACGAAGGTCGCCGTCATCGGATCCGGCAACATCGGCACCGATCTGATGATCAAGGTGCTGCGTCTGTCGGACACGCTGGAGATGGCCGCGATGGTCGGCATCGACCCCGCTTCCGACGGCCTGGCCCGCGCCCGCCGCCTGGGCGTGCCGACCACCGCCGACGGCGTCGCCGGCCTGATCACGATGCCCGACTTCGCGGACATCGCCGTCGTCTTCGACGCCACGTCGGCGGGCGCGCACCGGGCCAACGCCGCCGCCCTCGCCCCGTACGGCAAGGCCCTCGTCGATCTCACCCCGGCCGCCATCGGCCCGTACGTCGTTCCCGCCGTCAACCTCGACGCCCACCTCGGCGCGGGCAACCTCAATATGGTCACCTGCGGGGGCCAGGCGACGATCCCCGTCGTCGCGGCCGTGTCCCGGGTGACGCCCGTGCCGTACGCCGAGATCGTCGCCTCCATCGCGTCGCGGTCCGCCGGTCCGGGCACCCGCGCCAACATCGACGAGTTCACCGAGACCACGGCCGCCGCCATCGAGCAGGTGGGCGGTGCCCGCCGGGGCAAGGCGATCATCATCCTCAACCCCGCCGAGCCCCCGATGATCATGCGCGACACCGTGCAGTGCCTCATCGGCCCCGCCGACCACGACGTCGTCCGCGCCAGCATCGAACAGATGATCAAAGAGGTTGCCGCGTACGTTCCCGGCTACCGGCTCAAGCAACCCGTGCAGTTCACCCCACTGGCGCCCGAGGAACCGGTCCAAACCCTGCTGCCCGACGACGGGACACCGGTCACCACCAAGGTGAGCGTCCTGCTCGAGGTCGAAGGCGCCGCCCACTACCTGCCCGCGTACGCCGGCAACCTCGACATCATGACCTCCGCGGCACTCCAGGTCGCCGAGCGCCGGGCCGCCGCCCAGGGAGCCATCCGATGACCGCCACCGCTGCCGTCCGTCGCCTGTTCATCCAGGACGTCACCCTCCGCGACGGCATGCACGCCACCCGGCACCGGATCACCCCGGTCGACGTCACCCGGATCGTCACCGCCCTCGACGCTGCCGGCGTCGACGGCATCGAGGTCACCCACGGTGACGGGCTCGCCGGCAGCAGCCTCACCTACGGCCCTGGTAGCCACACCGACCGGCAGTGGATCGAGGCGGCCGCGGCGGCGGTCACCCGCGCCCGCCTCACCACCCTGCTGCTGCCCGGCATCGGCACCATCCACGACCTCGAACAGGCCCACGCCCTCGGCGTACGGTCGGTCCGGGTGGCCACCCACTGCACCGAGGCGGACATCGCCGCCCAGCACATCGCCACTGCCCGCGAACTCGGCATGGACGTGTCGGGCTTCCTCATGATGAGCCACCTTGCCGAGCCCAAGGAACTCGCCACCCAGGCGAAGCTGATGGAGTCCTACGGTGCCCGCTGCGTCTACGTGACCGACTCGGGTGGGCGGCTCACCATGAACGGGGTCCGCGAGCGGGTTCGCGCCTACCGTGACGTCCTCGACCCCGCCACCGAGATCGGCATCCACGCCCACGAGAACCTGTCCCTCTCCGTGGCCAACAGCCTCGTCGCCGTCGAGGCGGGCGCCACCCGCGTCGACGCCTCGCTCGCCGGCCACGGCGCGGGCGCCGGGAACTGCCCGATCGAACCGTTCATCGCCGTGGCCACCATCCAGGGCTGGGAACACGGCTGCGACCTGTTCGCGCTCCAGGACGCCGCCGATGACATTGTCCGCCCGCTACAGGACCGGCCCGTCCGCGTCGACCGCGAGACCCTCACCCTCGGGTACGCCGGTGTCTACTCCAGCTTCCTGCGCCACGCCGAGACCGCTGCCCGGCGGTACGGTCTCGACACCCGGGACATCCTGCTCGAGGTCGGCCGACGCAAGCTGATCGGTGGACAGGAAGACATGATCATGGATATCACCCTCGACCTCGCCCAGGATGATCAGCGCATGAGGTGACCGACGACACCCGGGCGCCGGTCATCGGGGTCAGGGACGCGTGGAGCGGGTAACCGTCGCTGACCGGGCCCCCGTCCCGGGTGGCGGTTTGCTTCCTGCCCTCCCGGGAAGCTGACACGCATGCCTTCCGACCCGGGAACAGCGGCACGGCGCAACCTGGAGCGTGCGCGGCGGTCAGTCCAGCAGATCCACCAGGCGGCCGTCCGGCACCGCGACGCCAGCCTGCACGAGCTGGCCGACGAGATCAGCGAGATCGCCATGATGCTGGGCCACGACGCCGGCCCGGTCCAGGAGTGGCGTCCGTGCCCGGTCTGCGGGGCACAGCCCGGATCGCACTGCATCAAGCTCCCGGGACACCAGATCGTCGACGGGACACACCCGGAACGGACGAGGCTCTAGGCAACGACCGGCACGGCGGCCGTCCCCGAGCCGCCTCCCGGTTTCATCGCGAGCGGTGCGCGGGTACGACCCAGAGGTAAGGCGGTGTCGACCCGATCCGGGCGACAGACGCAGCTGAGGTAGCCGACATCCCGGTGGTCACGACCGGTCGGTGTCTCGACCGACCACGGGTTTGTCCAGTTCACCGGGCTGATCGAGACTGTCGGGGAGCGGTGCCGGCAGATGAGCGGTCATCATTTCCGCCCTTGCGGTGATCGCGGCGGCTGTCGGGTTCCTACCCCGGATTCCGTGCTCCCGGCGGTCGCCGGTCGCCCGCGGCGCTCCGCGCTGCCGGATCCGCCGGTGCCGGCCTACTCGTGAGGGCTGGTGAGCGCGATCGGCCGGCGGCACCGGCCCGCGGTGGTGCGCGACTCGCCGCCGTTGACGTGGTGGTCGGAGCGGCCGTGGGTGGTTTGCTGGGGTGGCTCGACCTCGACCTGAACAGGGTGATCGTCGGTGCGTTCGCGCTGCTGGACGGCGCGGAGCTGGTGGCCGGTCAGCCCGAGACGAAACCGGAGGAGGCAGGAGCGATGCGAAGGTTCGCCGGGCGGCTGGCGATCGTCGGGACGACTGTGCTCGCCGCAACCAGCGGATGCGGATCGGACAACGGGCAGCAGGCCGGGCCGACGGGCCCGCCCACCGTGGCGACGCCGAGCGTCACGACGCCGAGCGGTACGCCGCCGCGTACGAGCCCGCCAGCCGCCACACCACCGACCACCACCACACCACCGACCACCACCACACCACCGACCACCACCACACCACCGACCACCACCGGGCCACCGACCACACCGCCGGAAGCGCCGCCTGACGAACCCTCGCCCACCCCGTCCGGCACGGATCTGCTGCGGCGTGGTGACACCGGCGAGGCGGTCGAGACGGTGCAGCGGCGGCTGCGCGAACTCGGGTACTGGGTCGGCCCGGTGGACGGGGTCTTCGGCGAGTTGACCGAGCAGGCGGTCTACGCGGTCCAGAAGGCCGCCGGGGGCAGCCGGGACGGCATCGTCGGGCCCGACACCAGGGAAGCGCTCGACGAGGGCCTCCGCCCGTCGGCGCACAGCCGAAAGGGCCGGGTGGTCGAGGTGGATCTCGATCGGCAGCTGATGATGCTCGTCGACGACGGCGCCGTCGAGCAGATCTTCAGCACCTCGACCGGTACCTGGAAGTACTACACCCACGACGGTGAGCGCTACCTGGCGGACACGCCACGCGGACGTTGGGAGATCGGCTGGCAGGTGGACGGCTGGGACCCCGGCCCACTCGGCCGGCTGTACCGGCCGAAGTACTTTCACAGCCAGGGAATCGCCGTCCACGGCTATCCCGACGTTCCGCCGTACCCGGCTTCGCACGGTTGCGTCCGGGTGACCCTCGCCGCCATGGACTGGCTGTGGCGCACCGACCAGATGCCGATCGGCGCCACGGTCTGGGTCTACTGAGGAGCACGGACCGTGGTCGGCACCGGTGACGCGGCCGGTCGCTCGGGTCGGCGCCCCCCACGGCGGTGCCCACCTCGGTATTCTGCTCGGCGAAACGCCGTGAGGGCTGCCTGCGGACCGTCGCCACCCTCGCCCGCCGCGTGGAGTCGCCTGTCGGGGTGCGGCTCCGCCGGATTCTCGGTGCCACCGACCTCCGGCCGCGCCCGCCGCGATCCGGCGCGCGAGCCGGTGCGGTGTAGGGCTCACCGAGCAGTTACGCGAAGGGACGCCGACGTGGGTACGACAGGCATGATCGCGGATCGGGACTGGCCGAGAGCGCGTACCGCCGTCCTCCGCGACGCGGTCGGGGTGGGCGTGGCCGTCGGTGCGCTCGGGCTCTCCTTCGGCGCGCTGTCGGTACTTGCCGGTTTCTCCGTCGCGCAGACCTGTGCGCTGTCGCTGCTGATGTTCTCCGGCGCGTCGCAGTTCGCCGTCGTCGGGGTGCTGGGTGCCGGCGGCGGCGCATTGACCGGCGCGGCCACGGCGACCCTGTTGGGGGTACGCAACAGCCTCTACGGCCTGAACCTGGCGTCTCTGCTGCGACTGCGGGGGGTGCGGCGCCTGGTCGGCGCCCATCTGGTGCTGGACGAGAGTTCGGCGATGGCGATGGCCCGCACCGATCCCCGGGAGGCACGGCTGGCGTTCTGGGCCACCGGGATCAGCGTCTTCGTCCTCTGGAACATCGCCACGCTGGGCGGCGCGCTCGGCGCGCACGTGCTGCCCGACCCGGAGGCGCTCGGCCTTGACGTGGCCGCACCGGCGGCGTTCGTCGCCCTGCTGCTGCCGCGGTTGCGCGGCCGGCGGCTGTGGGCGCTCGCGGTCGCCGCGGCCGGGCTCGCGCTGGTCATGGTGCCGCTGCTGCCGGCCGGGACACCGGTGCTGGTGGCCGGGCTGACCGCCGTCGTCGCGGCGTTCGCCGCCCGTCGCACGGGTGGCCGCTGATGTGGACGGCGGTCCTGCTGGGCACCCTCGGGGTGTACCTGCTCAAGCTGGTCGGGCTGTGCGTACCGAAGTCGGTGCTGGAGCAGCCGCAGGTGCAGCAGGCGTCGGCACTGCTGCCGGTGGCGCTGCTGGCCGCCCTGGTGGCGGTGCAGACCTTCGCCACCGGCCACGATCTGGTGCTCGACGCGCGCGCCGCCGGATTCGCCGTCGCCCTGGTGGCGGCGTTGCTGCGGGCACCGTTCCTGCTGGTCGTCGCCCTGGGCGCCGGTACCGCGGCGGTGCTGCGTCTGATCACTTAGCGACACCGGACGTTCGTCGCCGGTGTCCACCGTACGAGTAGTCCTGATGACCATCCGAGTGCTGAAGGGAGACGGAGTGGCGGGTCGGTGACGGCCGCCCTCCCATCAACCTATGGGTATTGATCACCACGGCCGGACCCAACGGCTGGACTGGGCGGACGTCACCCTCCGCGAGTGGGACTGCACGGTGCTGTGGTCGGATCCGGCGGATCCCGAGCAGGGCATCGTGTTGGACCGCTCCGCGTTCTATCCCGGCGGTGGCGGTCAGCCACCGGACCACGGCGTGCTGATCTGGCAGGGCGTGCAGACGCGGATCGTCGGCACCCGCAAGGGCGACGACCTCTACCTGTTGCCCGCTCCGGGGGACCCGGTGCCGCCGGCCGGCGCCACGGTGACCGGTGCGATCGACGACGAGCGCCGTAGCTCGCTCATGCGTACCCACTCGGGTCTGCACGTGCTCTGCGGCACCGTCTTCCGCGACTTCAACGTCCTGGTGACCGGAAGCAACATGGAGCCCGGCGAGGCGCGGATGGACTTCAACCTGCCGGAGATCCCGCCGGGCTTCAAACAGAGCCTGGAGGACGCGGTGAACGCCGAGATCGCCGCGGATCGCAAGATCGTCGTGCGGATGCTCTCCCGGGAGGAGGCGGACGCGACCCCCGACCTGGTACGCACCCAGTTCAAGGCCCCTCCGGAACTGCCGCAGGTGCGGGTGGTGGACATCGTCGGCCTCGACGTGCAGGCCGACGGCGGTACGCACGTGGCGTCGACCGCTCAGATCGGCCGGGTCACCGTCACGAAGGTCGAGAGCAAGGGCCGGCAGAACCGGCGGGTCCGCATCAGACTGACGTGACACCGCACTAGCTGTACCGGCTCCGGGACGGGCGGCGGTCCGGCCGTCGGGTGCCGATGATCAGGCCGGTGCCGGCCGGGATCCGCGCCACGACGAGGCGGGGGTCGTCGGCCAGGCTCCGCTCGACCCGCAGCACCGCGGCACGGTGCTGCGGGTCGGTGTACCGGCCCAGCTCCATGTCGTCGACGACCAGCAGCCCACCGGGGGCCAGCGCGTCGATCGTCAGATCGAGGCCGGTCCACTTGCCGGCCACCGCGTCCGCGAAGATGAGATCGAAGCGGCCCAGCGTGGGCAGCAACGTCTCGGCGTCACCGGTGTGGACCGTCACGTACGGCGGCCAGTCGTCCGCCCGGACGGCAGCGGCCAGGGACTCGTCCACCTCGACCGTCTCCAGCCGCACGTCGCCGCGCTGGCCGAGCCCCTCCGCCAGCCAGGCGGTGCCGACACCCGTACCGGTGCCCAGTTCCAGGATCCGACCCTCCGGTGGGACCGCGGCCGCGAGCGTCGCCAGCAGCGGGCCCACCGGCTCCTCGCAGACGCCCGGAAAGCCGAGTTCGGACGCGCGGGCGAGCGCGCGACGCACCCGGGCGGGTACCTCGGTGTCGCCGGTCATGGACTCACCTCCGTTGGTTCCGGTCGTGGTGACGTGGTCAGCCGTGCAGGGCGGGGCGGTAGACGAGTTCCTGGATGTGACCGTCGAGGGTCCGGCTCTCGATCAGCTCCAGGTCGAAGTCGGCCGCGTCCTGGAAGATCGGCTCGGTGCCGGTCCGGCCCGTGATCACCGGGAAGATCGTCACCTGGACGCGGTCGACCAGACCGGCGGCCATCAGCGCCCGGTTCATCGACAGGCTGCCGTGCGACCGCAGGGGCACCTCGGACTCCTCCTTCAGCCGGGCGACGACGTCGACGGCGTCGCCGCGGGCGATCGTCGCGTCCGGCCAGTCGAGCGGCCCGTCGAGGGTGGACGACACCACCGTCGCCGGCAGGTGACGCATCCGGGTGACCCAGGCGTCCCGCACCTCGGACTCGTCGGTGCTCTCGGCCAGCAACCGCGCGAAGACCCGGTACGTGTCGGCACCGAAGACCATGCGCTGCCGCGGGCGGTACGCGGCGAGGCGGTGCGCGAGCAACTCGGGGCCCTGCTTGCCCCAGTAGCCGCCCCAGTCGCCACGGTGGGTGCCGAAGCCGTCGAGGCTGGCGAAGACGTCGAAGGTGTAGGTGGCGGTCATGATGTTCTCCTCGTGCGGGTGAGTTCGGTGCGACGCCGCTCCAGGTGGGCGCGTTCGGTCTCGTTGGTGGCCAGCGCGATGGCCTCGTCGTAGGCGGCCCGGCTGGCGGTGTCGCGACCGAGCCGGGCCAGCAGTTCGGCGCGGGTGGCGGGTAGCCGGTGGTAGCCGGGGAGGTCGATCTCCGCCAACGCGGCGAGGGCCCGCGCCGGCCCGTGTACCTCGGCCACCGCGACCGCGCGGTTGAGCGCGACGACCGGGGTCGGCACCAGCGCGAGCAGTTGGTCGTACAGTGCCAGGACCTGGCGCCAGTCGGTTGCGGCACCGTCGGTGTGCACCGCGCCGATCGCGGCCTGGATCTGGTACGGTCCGGGCCGGTTGCGGCGCAGGCAGCGGCGGACCAGTTCGTGGCCCTCGGCGATGAGCGTCCGGTCCCACAACGACCGGTCCTGCTCGGCCAGCGGCACCAGGTAGCCGGCCGGGTCGAGCCGGGCCGGCCGGCGTGCCTCGGTGAGCAGCAGCAGGGCGAGCAGGCCGAGCACCTCGGGTTCGTCGGGCATCAATGCGGCGAGTTCCCGGGCGAGCCGGATCGCTTCGCCGCACAGGTCCGTCCTGATCAGCGGCCCCGCGGTGGAGGTGTAGCCCTCGTTGAACATCAGGTAGAGCACCGTGAGCACGGGCGGCAACCGATCCGGCAACTCGTGTTCGGCGGGTACCCGGTACGGGATGCCGGCGTCACGGATCTTCTTCTTGGCCCGCACGATCCGCTGGGCGACGGTCGCCTCCTGGATCAGGTATGCCCGGGCGATCTCCGGTACGTCGAGGCCACCGAGCAGGCGCAGGGTGAGGGCGGTACGGGCGTCGGGGGCCAGCGCCGGGTGGCAGCAGGTGAAGATGAGTCGTAGCTGGTCGTCCCGCACCGGTCCCACCTCCTGGGGTTCGTCCTGTTGGTGCAGCAGCAGCGCCTCGGCGTGCCGGGCCTCGCGGGTCGTCTCCCGGCGGAGTCGATCGACGGCCCGGTTACGGGCGGTGGTCACGATCCAGGCGCCCGGGTTCGGCGGCAGGGTCTGCCACTTCTGCACCGCCGTGGCGAAGGCGTCCTGGACCGCCTCCTCGGCGAGGTGCAGGTCGCCGAGGAGGCGGGTGAGGGTGGCGACGCAGCGGCCGTACTCCGCGCGGTAGACGCTCGCCAGATCCATCTCGGGTGCCCGGCTCCTCAGGCCTGGGACAGGTCGTCGAAGGGGCGTACCTCGACCGGGCCGCAGGCCGCCGCGCACTTCTCGGCCCAGGCGAGGGCCTCGTCCAGGTCGGCGCACTTGAGGACCCAGAAGCCGGCGATGTGTTCCTTCGTCTCGGCGAACGGCCCGTCGCTCATGGTGGTGGCGCCGTTGTCGATCCGGACGACGGTGGCGGTGTCCGGCGACCGGAGTCCGCCGCCGAAGACCCAGGCGCCGGCGGCCTGCATCTCGTCGTTGATCCGACCGGTCTCCCGGAACATGGTCTGCATCTCCTCCTCGGACGGCTCCGGCGCGCCCTCGACGAAGTGCACGGACAGCAGGTACTGCTTCATGACGATCCTCCGGTGGTTCGGTTGGTGGGTGTGGTCAGGCGGCCAGGCGGCGCGCGACAGCGGGGATCACGATCGCGGCCGCGACCAGGTGGGTGAACATCAGCAGCGCCTTCGTCGCCGGACTGGCGTCGGCGAGCACGTCCGGCACCAGCGACAGCACGGTCAGCACCACCGTCGTACGGACGAAGGCACGCCGGGGATGCCGGGCGAAGCGGGACAGCAGCGCGGCGATGGCCACGCCGAGCAGCGAGAAGACCGCGGTCAGCACGCCGAACCCGGCGACCGGGATGGGGTCTCCGCCGATGTCGAGGCTGATTCCCGCCGCGTTGCCGGCGGCGGCGACGGCCATCGTGGCGACGCTGGCCGCAGCCGTGGCGACGACGCCGGCCCCGATGGTCGACGTGATGGCGCGGGTCGTGTTCGCGGTGGTGCTCATCGTGCCCTCCAGGCGGCGTGTGTCCCGGCTCGGTGCCGGGCTCTCACCACAGCTACGAAGAGGACCAGCCCCGATCGACAGGTACGCCAAGATTTTTTCGAGGATGTTCAGTCCGCCGGTGCGGGCCGGGCCTTCTGCGGATGGAACGTCTCGTGGCGGGCCAGCATGGCGACGAACTCGCCGATCTTCCGTTCGCGGGTCTGGGCACGCTTGACGGCGTTCAGGCGATGGATGAGGGCGAACCGGTTGGTCTTGGTGAGGACGTCGAACATGGCCTGCGCGGCGGGTTCCGCCGCGATGGCGGCGAGCAGGTCGGCCGGCACCTCGGCCTCCGACGGCGGGGCGTACGCGGCCGCCCACCTGCCGTCCGCCTTCGCGGCCTCGACGACGGCGCGACCCGGTGGCAGCATCCGCCCCTGCGCCTCCAGTCGGGCGACGTGCGCCACGTTGCGCTGTGACCAGGAACTGCGCGACCGGCGCGGGGTGAACCGGATCCAGGAGGTCTCGTGATCCCCCTTCCGGGCCTGCCCGTCGATCCAGCCGAAACACAGGGCCTCGTCGACCGCCTGTTGCCAGGTGAGGGTGGTGACCGAGCCGCCCTTCTTCGTGAGGGCCAGCCAGACGCCGGGTGAGGTGGCGTGGTTGGCCGACAACCAGGCACGCAGCGCCTCGGCGTCCGCGACGATCAACTCATCCAGTTCAGCGCTCGCCATGACGGCAGACTAGTGCGGTACCCGGACATGTCGGCGGTGTCGCCGCCCGGACGGCGACCCTGGTCGGACGCCGCCGCCTCGGCAGGTGACCGTGCTCGGGCGGGTAGCGTCGGCAGCATGTCGTTGGAGGCCGTCGGGGCGCTGCGGGAGCCGGTGCGCCGGGCAGTCTATGAGTACGTGGTCGCGCGGGCGGAGCCGGTGAGCCGCAACGAGGTGGCCGAGGCGACGGCCATCGGCCGTACCCTGGCCGCCTTTCACCTGGAGAAGCTGGCCGAGGCGGGGCTGCTGGAGACGGCCTACGCGCCACGCAGCGGTGGGCCGGGTGCGGGCCGGCCGGCCAAGCTGTACCGCCGGTCGGCCACCGAACACGCGGTGACGCTGCCGCCGCGCGACTACCGGTTGTTGGCCGATGTGCTGGCGAGCGCGGTCGAGCGGTCCGGTGTGGAACCGGCGGTCCACGCGGCAGCGCGCGAGCTGGGTGCGAAGCTCGCCGGAGGCGAGGTGTTCGCGCGGCTGGAGACACTCGGTTACGAGCCGTTGGCGGACGCCGACCAGACGATCCGACTGCGCAACTGTCCCTTCCACGCGCTGGCCGAGGCGTATCCCGCGCTGGTCTGCGGCTTGAACCTGGCGCTGCTCGACGGTCTGGTGGGCGACCGTGGCCGGGACGTCCGGCTCGACCCCGGCCCGACCGGGTGCTGCGTCGTGATCCGCTCTAAAAACAATCAGGATTGACATAGAATCTAGGCTTGGTCGCATGGCCGACCATCATCTGGCGCAACTGAACATCGCCCGACTGCGCGCCCCCATCGACAGCCCCGAACTCGCCGATTTCGTCGCCCGACTTCCGGAGATCAACGAACTGGCCGAGCGGTCGCCCGGCTACGTCTGGCGACTGCAGGACGAGTCCGGCGACGCCACCGCGCTGCGGCCCTTCGGGGCGGACATCATCGTGAACCTGACCGTCTGGCGGTCGGTCGAGTCGCTGCGCGGTTTCGTGTACCGGACCGCGCACCTGGAGCCGATGCGCCGGCGGCGGGAGTGGTTCGTCCCGCTCGACCGCCCCCACCTCGTGCTGTGGTGGATTCCCGCCGGCGTCCTGCCGACCGTCACCGAGGCCGCCGAACGGCTGGAACTGCTGACCGCCGGCCCGTCGCCGGAGGCGTTCACCCTTCGTGAGCCGTACCCCTCGCCCGGCGCGCGAGCCGCGTGACCATTTGAGAGGCGGCACGACGCGGTACGACCGGGTGCGGGCGTGGCCGCGACGGCGGCGGCCCCGCCCGCACCCGGTCGGGCTCAGGCCACGGTGGGCTGTCGCAGCGCCTGCCAGGCGCCGTAGCCACCGAGCAGATCGGAGACGTCGGTACGGCCGGCCGCCCGCAGCAGGCTGGCCGCGACGGAGGAGCGGTAGCCACCGGCGCAGTGCACGACGACGGGCCGGTCGTCGGGCACCTCGGCGAGTCGCCCGGGCAGTTCGGCCAGCGGGATGTGCAGCGACCCGTCGACGGCGCCCTGCTCGCGCTCGCCGGCGTTGCGCACGTCGAGTACGCGTGGCGGCTCGGCCCGGTCCAGGGCGTCGCGAAGTTCGGTGGCGGTGACCCGGCTGGCCGGGGTCAGCTCGGCGACCATCTCGCGGAAGGCGTTCTCGGGGTCGCGCAGGTAACCGGCGACATGGTCGAAGCCGATCCGGGCGAGGCGGGTCACGATCTCCTCCTCGCGGTCCTGGTGGGCGACGACGAGGATGGTGCGATCCGGGGTGACGACGCTGCCGGCGGTCTCGGCGAAGCGGCCGTCGGCGGGGATGTTGAGCGCGCCACGTACGTGTCCGGCGGCGTACTCGTGTGGGTCGCGGGTGTCGACGACGACGGCGCCGTCGGCCCGGGCGGCGAGGAACTCGGCGGTGGTGAGCGGCCGGGCGGGGCGGCGGGCGTGGTCGAACAGCTCGCGGGCCTTGCGGTTGAGCACCGCGTCGAACGCGAAGTACCCCGGTGCCGCCGGCTGGCCGCCGGTGACCAGCGCGACGAACCGCTCCTCGCTCATCGGCGCGCAGGCGTAGTTGGTGCGGCGCTGTTCACCGATCGTGGATTGCCGCTCGGTCGACAGGTTCTTGCCGCAGGCCGAGCCCGCGCCGTGAGCCGGGAAGACCCGCACCTGGTCGGGCAGGGTCATGAGCCTGTGGTGCACGCTGTGGTAGAGCATGCTGCCCAGCTCGTCGGCGGTGACGCCGAGCGAGGCGAGCAGGTCGGGTCGACCCACGTCGCCGATGAACAACGCGTCGCCGGTCAGCACCCCGTACGGGACCGGGTCGTCGGCGTGCTCGTACACCAGCACGCTCACCGACTCCGGGGTGTGGCCGGGCGTCTCCATGATCTGCAGGGTCACCTCGCCGAGGCTGATCCGGTCGCCGTCGGCCAGCTTGCGGATCGGGTACTCGGTCTCGGCGCGCCGGCCGTACCCGATCCAGGCGCCGGTCGCCGCGGCAACCTCCAGGTGGCCGGCGAGGAAGTCGGCGTGGAAGTGGGTGTTGATGACGCCCTCGATGCTCAGCCCGCGGGCCTGGGCGTCGGCGAGGTACTCCTCGACGTCGCGGCGCGGGTCGACCAGGATCGCCCGGCCGGTGGTGTCGTCGGCGATCAGGTACGACGCCTGGGACAGGCAGTCCAGGTAGTACTGGGTGAACAGCATGGTCAGCTCCTTAACGGACGGTACGGCTGATGGGTTCATGTATACCCCCGGGGGTATGCGATGGGCAAAGAGTTACGGGCCGCTCTCCGGCGGCGTCACCTCCGCGACGAGTTCGGGTGCCCAGCACCGGTGGCCGCACCGGCCCGCGTGCACGGCCAGTAGGCGGGTGCCCGGCAGCCGTCCGGCCAGCCGGGACAGGCCGGCACGCAGCTGGCGATGATGCTCGGCCAGGCTCACCGGGTTCCCCGCGCAGTCGGAGTGCGCGGCGACGACCAGGGTCGCGCTGCCGTGCGCCCGCTGCGAGACCCGCACCTTGGCCAGGAGCGCGTCCAGCCGGGCCTCACCCGTCGTGGCCAGCACCGCCTCCGGCCCGGGCTCGGTGATGGTGTCGAGGTACTCGACGTCGAGATGCCGGCGCACCCACTCGTCGAGGGGGCGCTGGATGCGGCCGTCGATGCAACTGAGCAGGGTGGCGAACCGCTCGGACACGGCTACAACACCTCCTGGGGTGACGGCGGCCGTGCGGCTGCGTCGACCAACGGCTCCACGGCCCGGCCGTCGACGGCGACCAGCGCGGCGGTCAGGTCGGCGTGCACCCGACCGGCGCCGTGCACCGTCTGCCACACGCCCGCGCGGGCGAGCAGGTCGCGTACCGGCCCACGAACCGTTGCCAGGTGCAGCGCCACACCCCGGGTCGCGAGACGTTCGTGCAGCTCGGCGACGGCATGGGCGCCGTCGACATCGGCGTCGCCGATCGCGCTGGCGTCGAGCACCAGCGCCGTCAGCTCCGGCCGGCCCTCGGCCAGGCCGAGCAGGCGGTCGGCCAGGAACTGGGCGTTGGCGAAATACAGCGGCCCGTCCACCCGGACGATCGCCACCCGAGGGTCGGTGACCAGCCCGGTGTAGCGGGCCACGTTGCGGTACGTCCGGGTGCCCGGCACCCGGCCGAGTTCGGCCAGGTGCGGCCGGGCCGAACGCCACAGGAAGACCGCCAGCGCGAAGCTGACGCCGGCGGCGAGACCAGGTTCGACCCCGAACAGCAGGGTGACCACGAAGGTGAGGACCAGGGTCAGGCCGTCCGAGCGGCGGGTCCGCCACGCGGTCACCGCGGCCCGGCGGTCGACCAGCCCGAGCACCGCCACCACCACGATCGCGGCGAGCACCGCCTTGGGCAGGTGATGGAAGGCCGGCGTCAGGAACACCGCGGTCAGCGCCACCACCAGGGCGGTGACCACGCTGGCCAGCGGTGTCCGGGCCCCGGCGGAGAAGTTCACCGCGCTGCGGGAGAAACCGCCGGCCACCGGGAACGCCTGGAACAGACCGGCGGCGACGTTCGCCGAGCCGACCGCCGCGAGTTCCTGGTTGGGACTGACCTGCTGGCGGGCCCGCGCGGCGAGGGCCTTCGCCACGGCGATGCCCTCCAGGTAGGCGACAAGTGCGATCGCCACCGCGGACGGCAGCAGCGCCGTCACGTCCGAGCCGTTCAGCGCGGGGACGGCCGGGGCGGGAAGCCCGCCGGGAACCTCGGTGAGGATCCGTACGCCGTGGGTGCCGAGGGAGAACGCCGCGCTGGCCACGGTGACGCCGGCCACCACGAGCAGCGCTCCGGGCAGCTTCGGCAGGTATCGGCGCGCCAGCAGCAGACCGGCCACGCTGGCCAGCGAGACGAGGACCGTCAACGGGTGGACGGTCGTGGCCGACCGCCAGAGCGACGCGACGATCTCCGGAAAGCTCTCCGCCCGTCCGGCGTCCAGCCCGAGCAGATCCTTCACCTGACTGGCCGCGATCACGATCGCCGCGGCGGAGGTGAACCCGGACAACACCGAGTGGGACATGAAGTTGACCAGGGCACCGAGCCGCAGCACCCCCATCAGCACCTGGATCGCGCCGACCAGCAGGGCGAGCAGGCCGGCGAGAGCCGCGTACCGGGCCGGGTCGCCGTCGGCGAGGGGAGCCAGCGCGGTGCCGGTCATCAACGCGGTGATGGCCACCGGCCCGACGGCTAGTGATCCGGAACTGCCCAGCAGCGCGTAGACCAGCAGCGGCACGACCGAGGCGTAGAGCCCGGCGACGGGCGGCATGCCGGCCAGGGCGGCGTAGGCCATGCTCTGCGGGACCAGCATGACCGCCACGGTCAGCCCGGCGATCAGGTCGTGGCGCAGGGTGCGGCGGTCGTAGTGGCGCAGCCATCCGAGCAGGGGCACCACCCGGGCCGGGCCGCTGCGGTCCGGTCGGACGTACTGCGTACCGTTCATGCCTGGTGCCGCTCGGTGCGCAGCCGGGCCAGGGACCGGTCGACGTCGCAGCCGGCGCCCCGGTTGTAGGGCAGCCGGGCCAGCATCGCCCCCATCGCGCAGGTGTCGGTCAGGGCGGCGACGGTCAGGCCGGCGCCGACAAGACCGGCCACGTACCGGGCGGCGGGCACCCAGACGCTGGCGACGACGGCGAGCAGCACGACCCCGCCGGCGACGAGGCGGACCTGGCGTTCCAGGCTCCACCGCTGCCGGCCGCGCGCCACCGGGCCACCGGCGGCCACCCAGGCGTTGATGCCGCCGGTGATGACGGTGGCGTCGGTCAGTCCGGCGTCGGCCAGCCGGGCGCAGGCCGCCGTGGCCCGATTGCCGGACCGACACATCAGCAGGATCCGGCCGCCCGCGTCGTTGACGATCCGACCCAGGTGCGCGTCGACCTGGTCGAGCGGCAGGTTGATCGAGTCCGGCACGTGCGCGGTCTCGAACTCGCCCGGGGTGCGCACGTCGACGATCAACACGTCGGGGTTGTCGGCGATCAGGGCTCGTGCGGTGGGCACGTCGATGGTCGGGGAACTGCTCCTGGCGGTCACGGACACTCCATCCTCAGGTTCGACGATATACCCCCAGGGGTATCTGATCCGAGTATTGACCACGAATCCGCGAACCGCAAACGGCTCGCGGTCGGGTGTCGGGAAATACCCCCGGGTGTACTGTTGTCCGACGAGCCGGAAGGGGTGGGAGATGCAGGTCGACGAGGACGCGGTCGGTGACGTGGTCAAGCGACTGCGCCGTGCCGAGGGTCAGATCCGTGGTGTCATCGGCATGCTCGAGGACGGGCGTGACTGCGCCGAGGTGGTGACCCAGTTGGCGGCGGTCTCCCGCGCCCTGGACCGGGCCGGATTCAAGATCATTGCGAGCGGCCTGGAGCAGTGTGTCAGCGGTTCCGCCGGGGAGGACCGCAAGGCCAACCTCGAACAGATGGAGAAGCTGTTCCTGTCGCTGGCCTGAGGCCCGCGGTCGGGCGGGTCAGCGGAACCCGGCCAGCAGGAACGCCCCCAGGCCCGCCAGCGCCAGCGGCACCGCCGCGGCGAGGGCCAGCACCCGCTGCCGGTTCGTCCGCGCGGCCAGGGCGAGGACCAGCAGGCCGAGCGCGATCCTGATCAGCGCGTCCCAGATCGGGTCGTCGCCGTAGTTGGGGTCGCCGATCCGGCGGATCTCCAGCCCCGCCTCGGCGAACAGCACCGCGGCCGGCAACGCCGGCCCGACCACCTGTCGCCAGCCTGCCCCGCGTGCCCACACCCCGGCAATGCCGAAGAGCACTCCGGCGAGGACGCCGAAACACATCCAGAGCAGGGATGTCGGTGCCCACAGCACGGCCCAGTCGTCGCCCTGCACGAGCGCCGCCGTGACGTAGTAGGCAGGCACCGCGACCACGAGCGTGACAGCGGCGCCCGCCGCCGCGCGCAGCCGGCCCGACCGCACCCAGCAGCCGAAGAGGAAGGCGGCGACCGCCCACACGGCACTGGAGTTGCCGAGGTCGCCGGCCGGATACGGCACGTACTTGATCCAGATGAAGTCGACGGCGCCGAGCAGCATCCCGCCCAGCACCGCCGCGAGCGCCACGTGTCGGTTGTCGGGTCCAGACCGCATGGCACGCGAGAATACCGGGTATGCACCGACATCGCGCGTCGGGGTCAGCGCGATGCGACGGGACCGACCTGAGTCTTTCGCATACCCGTGCGGCCTGCCGGGTACGTCGATCAACGAGGACGGCCTGGGGTGGTTCGTGGACCGGAGATGCCCGCACGGCCGGGATGGGGAGCGAGGAATGTCGAAGCGAAGCCGGTTCGCCGCAGCGGGGGTGATGGCGCTGTCCGTGGGCGTCGCGGGGTGCGGTGACCCGGGCGCCACCGACGACGTCTCCGCCCCGCCGACGGGTTCACCGATCGCCGAGGCCACCACCACGACGGTGCCCATGCCCACGCCGTCCGGGTCGGCCGGCCCGGAGCCGACCGCCACCCCGGCGGTGCTGTCCGGCACCCGCCAGATCACCATCACCCGGGTGGACGGCTTCGAGTCCGGACTGTCGTTGACCGACGACGGCCGTCTGGCCGAGGTGGACGACGACAGCGGGCGGCAGTTGTTCGTGCCGACCCCACTGAGCGGGCGGAGTTTCCTGATCCGGTCGTACCGTGGGGCCGGCGGTGGCCCCGGCTCCGGCGACCCGGTCTGCTGGCAGGTCCGCAACCCCGGCGGCGGCCGGCCGCTGCTGGTGCAGGGCGCCGCCTGCCGGAAGGACGAACCACGACAGCAGTTCACCATCACCGCCGCCGACGCGGACGAGGGGTTCCTGATCAGCAACAACTCCGCGTACCTGCGGACGTCACGGGACTCCGGGCTGATCCTGGAGGAGTTGGGCGACGGGCCGCCGACGAGCAGCTTCCGGTTCAACGACAACGGGCCGGCACCCGGCCGGGACTGACCGAGCCGCGTTTCTTACCTACGTCGGAGGTGACCCGGGATGGTCGAGCGGGAGAACACCGGGGCACCCGTTCTGTGTCTTCGTCACGGCCACGGGCTGACGGTGTCGGTAGGCGGTCATCCTGGCCCGTGGTCGGGCGCGCGTCCTTCGAGGTCACTTCTGAGGGTGGCCAGCATTCCCACCGCGGCGCTGGCGTAGTCACCGATCCACCGGTCGTGGATGTGCTTGATCGGTAGCGGGTCGAGGTGGTTCCACCGCTCGCGGCCCTTGCGCTGGGCGATGACCAGTCCGGCCGCCTCCAGCACCCGCAGGTGCTGCATCACCGTGCAGCGGTCCAGCCGGGGAAACCGCTCGCAGAGAGCGCCGGTGGTCCGCGGCTCGTTCTTCAACGCGTCGAGGATCTGTCGGCGGGTCGACGACGCCAGCGCCTTGAAGACGCGATCCTCGTCGACCGGTTCCGGGCCGGAACGCTCTCCCTGACGACTCGACATGTTATAAAGCTATAACATGTCGACGACGCGAGAGGGGATCGCCGTGGACCTGCGATTCAAGATCGCCGGACGGATCAGCCGGCCGGTGCACGAGGTGTTCGAAGCGGTGGTCGATCCCGACCAGCTCTCCCGGTACTTCACCACCGGCGGCGCGAAGGGCCGACTGGTCACCGGCGCCACGGTCACCTGGGATTTCGCCGACTTCCCCGGTGCCTTCCCGGTCGAGGTGGTCGAGGTGGAGCAGGACCGGCGGATCGTGCTGCGCTGGGAGGCGGCCGACGGCGCCCAGTCCACCAGCGACGCCCCGGTCACCGGAGCGTCCTACTTCACCACCGTCACCATGGAGTTCGAGTCACTCGGCGACGACCGGACCCTGGTCACCATCGCCGAGCAGGGGTGGCGGCCCACCCCGGAGGGTCAGGAGGCCTCGTACGGCAACTGCCAGGGCTGGACCCAGATGCTCTGCTGCCTCAAGGCATGGCTGGAACACGGCGTCAACCTGCGCGAGGGGTTCTTCGCCTGACCGCGCCGCGCCGGTCGGCCACACCGACACGGGCCGGGCCGGCGCGACCACCACGCCGCGAGGTCATCGGATCTCGTGGTCGGGATGCTCGCTGTCGTAGTCCTGTCGGGCCTGGGCGATGATGGTGCGGTGCTGGAGTGACCAGTCGGTGAGTGCCCTGACGAGGTGGGTGAGGCTCGCGCCGGTCTCGGTGAGACGGTAGTCGACCCGGGCGGGAACGGTGGGATAGACGGTACGACGCACGAGGCCGTCCCGCTCCAACCGGCGCACCGTGAGGGTCAGCATCCGTTGGGAGATCCCGTCGATGGCGCGCTGGAGTTGCCGGAAACGCCGCGGCCCGCTGGCGAGTTCGACGATCACGAGAACGGACCACTTGTCCCCGATCCGGTCGAGGACGTCGCGGATCCCGCAGTCGGGATGATCCGCCTGCCCGCAGGGTTCGAGTTCGGCGGCGCCGTGGGTTACCTCCGTGTGCGTCGGTGACACGAAACTGCCTCCTTGTGGGCCGACCGGAGTCGATCGAGGATTCCACTGTAGTTACTGAAAAGAACCACGGTGGGAGGCTGAACCGCGATGATCATGGTGACGGGCGCGAACGGACAACTGGCCTCGCTCACCCTGCGGGAACTTGCCGGACGAGATGTGCCCGCCCTGGGTGCCAGCCGCACCCCCTCGGGCGAACAACGTCACCTCGACTTCGACGAACCCGCGAGCCTCGACCTCACCGGGGTCTCGACGCTGCTCCTCGTCCCGGCCGGGTACGCCGAGGACGACCGGGTCATCGTCCGTCACCGGGCCGTTCTCGACGCCGCCGTCCGCGACGGCGTGAGCCACGTCGTCTACACCAGCCTGACCGGTGCCGGGGACCACCTCGGCTTCGCGCTCGCCCACCGCGCCACCGAGCGAATGATCAGAACCAGCGGGCTCGGCTGGACCATCCTGCGCAACGGGCTCTACGCCGAACTCTTCGGTGCGCTGCTGAGCTGGGTGCCCGACGGTCTGGAGTCGGCATTCGGCGACGGCGCGCTCGCCGCGGTGGCGCGGGCGGACCTGGCCGCGGCTGCGGCGATCGTCGCGAGCGATCCGACCGCGCACGCCGGCAGGAGCTACGACCTGGTCGGCGCCCCGATCACCGCCGCCGAGATCGCTGGGCAGCTCGGCGTCGCGCACCGCACCATCGGGCTGGACGAGTACCGCGCACGGCTACTCGCCGACGACACCCTCCTGCCGTTCCAGCCGCCGATGCTCGCCTCGATCGCCACCAGCGTGCGGCACGGCTTCCTCGACAACACCAGCCCCGACCTCGGTCAGCTACTCGACCGACCGCCCATCGCACCGCTCGCCGTCGCCGCGAAGGCCGCCGCCGCGAGGCAGCCCTAACCAGCCGTCGCGTGGTGCTCGGCGACGGCGCGGCCCATCCGGGTCACCGCCTCGGTCAGGATCTCCGGCGCGGTGGCGAAGTTGAGCCGTACGAAGCCGGCGCCGCCGGTGCCGAAGACATGCCCGGAACTGAGAGCGACCCGCCCACGGTCGAGGAACAGCTTCGCCGGCCCGGCGACGTCGGTCACCACCCCCGGCTCGTCGCCGACCGGACCGCTGTCGATGCCGAGTGCGGTGCAGTCCAGCCAGGCGAGGTAGGTGCCCTCGGGACGGTGGTACCGGATGGCCGGGGCGTGCCGCGTCAGCAACACCCCCAGCAACTCGCGGTTGTGGTCGAGTCCGGCCAGCAGACGGTCGAGCCACTCACCGCCGTCGCGGAACGCGGCGGTGTGCGCGATGACGCCCAGATGACTCGGCCCGTGGCTGACCTCCTCCGGGATCCGCCGCAGGTCGGCGACCGCCTGCGGGCCCGCCACCACGAGCGCCGACTTCAACCCGGCCAGGTTCCACGCCTTGGAGGCGGACAGCACGGCCAGGGCGTCCCCGGCACCGGGCACCGTCAGGTACGGAACGAACCGTGCCCCGGGCAGCACCAGCGGGGCGTGGATCTCGTCGGAGACCACCCGCACCCCGTACCGGCCGGCGAGGTCGGCGACCGCCTCGAGTTCGTCGCGGCGGTGCACGACACCCGTCGGGTTGTGCGGGTTGCACAGCAGGAACACCGCCCGGCGGCCGCCCGCGCGGGCCCGGCGGAACGCCTCCTCCAGCGTCGAGGTGTCCATCCGCTGGTCCGCGCCGAGCGGTGCCTCGATCACCCGCCGGTCCGCGTGGCTGACGAAGGCGTAGAACGGCGGGTAGACCGGCGCGCAGACCACGACCGCGTCGCCGGGACCGGTGAGCAGCCGGAGCACCTCGACGATGCCGAGCATCACGTCCGGGACCAGGGTCGTGCGGTCGACCGGCAGGTCGGGCCACCCCCACCGGCGGGCCGCGAAGTCGCCGAGCGCCTCGGCGTAGTGCGTCCCGCAGGCGTACCCGGTGTCACCGCGCCCGACCGCGTCGTGCAGTGCCTCGGCGACCGGCGCGGCCAGTGGGACGTCCATCTCGGCCACCCACAGCGGCAGCACGTCGTCGGCGTACTGGCGCCACTTGACGCTGGTGCGTCGCCGTAGCTCGGCCAGGGACAACTGGGTCAGCGGATTCACGTGCACGGCCGACGGGCTGGGCATGCCGAGTTCCTATCCGAGGGTCGTCCAGATCATCGCATCGTACCCAGTGCGGATCCGCTCGCGACGTGTGGACGCTCCGCGCCCGCTGCTGTCAGGCTGTCCGGCGATGGACGGAATCGCTGCGCAGCTACCCGCGTTACTCGGCGTGCTGGTCGGCACGATCGGCACGATCGTGGCCACGTCGCTGGCCGACCGGTCACGCTGGCGACGCTCCCAGACGGTGCGCTGGGACGAGCGCCGGCTCGACGCGTACGTCGAGTTCGCCCGTGCGTTGAAGGAGACACACACCATCGCCAGCCGGCTGACCGGCGGCTACGTCGACCGGGACGTGGCGCTCGCCGAGCTGGCGGAGGCCGACTTCCGGCACACGCTGGCCTGGGAAAACGTACTGCTGCTCGGTGACGCGCCGACGGTCGCGGCGGCCCGGGCCTGGCGGGACACCGTCTGGGAGGTCGAGCGGCTGGCCCGGGACGGGCAGGCCGATGCCGACCGGCCCACGTTGCTGCACCGGGCCAACGAGGCACGGGACGGCTTCTACCGTGCCGCCCGTGGCGGGCTCGGGGTCGGCGGCGGGTCGGTGGCCCAGGCCGAACTGCTGGTCAGCAGGCTCAACCTGCCGGCTGCCCCACCCACCGGAACCCCGGCCGAACGGTGACAGCCAGCCGTGGCCGGCAGGTCCGGACGCTGCCACTCAGGCGGGGTCGGCGGCGTCCACGCCGTGTGTGCCGCGCGCTGTCGAGCTGATGGCGCGGACGGATCAGCGGCGCGGCCAGAGGATCGCAAGCCTCACCGGTGTGGCGGAGGCGTCACCGGTGCGGCGTGCGGAGGCGTCGTCGACCGGCGTGCGGAGGCGTCACCGACGCGGCGTGCGGAGGCGTCATCATGTGGCGTGCGGCGGCGTCGCCGGTGTGGCGTGCGCAGCGTCGCTCAGGCGGGGTGGGCGGGCTGGTCGAGGATGGCGCTGAACCGCTGCTCGGCCAGGTCGAGCTGGTCCAGGATGTGTCGCTTGACCGGCTCCGGTAGGGGAGTGTCGGCACGGGTGACGAGGTCGCGGTACACCGGCACCAACGGCCGGTACTTGCGGGCCGACGACTCCACCTTCGGGCCGACCGAATGGATCACCCCGACGCCGTTGTCGGTGAAGTCGGAGACCTTGATGACCCGCGCCCACGGTTCCCGTTCGAGACTGGCGGCGACATGCTCCCGGTACTGCTCGTACCGGTCGCGTCCGGGTTCCCACGGCGGGTTGGTCACCGCCGCGACCAGCCGCGCCACCCGCGAGCCGAACCGCTCGGCCAGCGCCCCCAGGGCCGCCGACCTGACGTCGGCGCTCAGAACCTCCTCAACGCCGTCCGCACCGCCACCCAGGTCCGCACCACCGCCCGCCTCTCCGCCCGGCTCTCCGCTCGGCTCTTCACCGCCGGCCAGCTCGGCGGGATGGTCCTCGACCGTGTCGTGCAGCAGTCCGGCGACGATCACGTCGACGTCGCGTACCTGGTAGTGGTGCAGCATCCGGATCGCCACCCGGAGCAGATGGTTGACGTACGGCTCCCGGGACCGCCGATCATGGCGGTGCAGCCGCGAGGCCAGCTCAAGCGCCTCCTCGAGCCGGCCACGCTCCGCGGCCCCGAACCCCTCGATCTCCAGCCGGAACCGCTCCCGCAGCCCGGCCTCGCCGTGCATCTCGGTGATCGCGTGCATCGGCATCGTGGCCAGATACGGCGGCAAGTCCATCCGTCCCTTATATCGGATCACCCCCACCATTCGGTGGACCGGCGACCCCGCCGCAGTCGGCCGCTGAGCATAGGATCTGCCCATGCAGGAGGGCCGGTGGACGACGATCACGCCGTCGCAGTTCGCACACGAGCGGGAGGCGCTGGCCCACGTCCAGACGCTGCTTCCCGACACCGAGCCCTACCGCGCCTGGTCGAACTTCACCTTCACCGCACAGACCGGGCATCCGTACGAAGTCGATCTGCTCGTCGCCGCCCCAGGCGGCCTCTATCTCGTCGAGATCAAGAGCTGGTCCGGGCGGCTCACCTCCAGCGGTTCGAACTGGCTGCTGCACAGCCCTAACGGCACCCGCACCTTCGACAACCCGTTGCATCTGGCCGACGCGAAGGCCAAGAAGCTCAAGTCCCTGCTCCAGGTCGCCGCGAGCCGCCGACGAGGCCAGGCGGTGCGGATCCCGTTCATCCAGGCGGCGGTCTTCCTGTCCAAGCCGGGGCTGACGATCGAGCTGTCGGAGCATCACCTGCACGGCGTCTACGGTCCCGAGCCCATCGAGGGCCGCGAAGGCAAGCTGGATCCGATCACGTCGCTGCTGCTGCGGCAGCCGGACGACGAGCGGCGAAGGGTCACCCGGGAGGTGGCGGCGGCCCTGCCGGATCTGCTCGCGGATGTCGGCATCGCGCGTAGCCGGAGGCACTACCAGGTCGGCGCGTGGGAGCTGGAGACTCGGCCCTTCGACGTCGGGCCGACCTGGCAGGACCACCGGGCCCGGCACCGCGACCTGGAGCGGGAGCACCGCCGGGTACGGATCTACCTCGTCGAGCGCAACGCCGCCCAGGCCGCGCGGGCCAGCATCGAACGGGCCGCCCGGCGCGAGATGTCGGTGCTGCACGGCATCAGCCATCCCGGCATCGTCCAGGTCGACTCGATGGAGCAGCACGAGGCCGGGCCGGCGCTGATCTTCCGACACGATCCACGGACGATCCGTCTCGACCACTACATGTCGCAGTACGGCGAGCGCCTCGACGTGCTCACCCGACTTGCCATGATCCGTCAGCTCGCCGAGACGGTGGCGTACGCGCACCGTCGCAAGCTGCACCATCGCGCCCTGTCCGCGCGCAGCGTGCTGGTCGCTCCCGGGCCACGGCGGCGCGGCGGCAGCGAGGACGAGGCGTGGCTGACGCCCCGACTGCTGGTCAGCGACTGGCAGGCGGCCACCCGCGGCACCGACAGCAGCGGCAGCGGCGACCCGATCACCCCCTCCTCACACGCCGCGGACCACATCGAGCGTTCGGCGGAGGCGTATCTCGCGCCGGAGCTGAGCGCGCCGAATCCGGACGCGGTCGCGATGGACGTCTTCGGCCTCGGCGCGTTGGCGTACCTGATCCTGACCGGGCAGCCCCCGGCGGCGAAGCGCCCCGAACTGCTCACCCGGCTCGCCCGGGACAACGGGCTGCGTGCGGCATCGATCGCCGACGCGGTCAGCACCTTCGCCGACGAGATGATCCAGGCGGCAACGGCCCCGGTGCCTGTCCAGCGCCTCACCACGGTCGCCGAGTTCGTCGAGATGCTCCAGGAGGTGGAGGACGAACTGACCGCCCCGCCACCCACCTCCACGCACCCGGCGGAACCGACACCGGAGCAGGTGGATCCACTGGAGGCGCGCGGCGGCGACCGGGTCGGCGAGTGGAAGGTCGTCCGCAGCCTCGGCACCGGCTCGACCTGCCGGGCCTTCCTCGCCTTCAACGAGCGCACCCGTCGTAACGAGGTGCTCAAGGTAGCCCTCTCCGACGAGAAGGCCGCCCGTCTGGCCCACGAGGCCCGGGTGCTCGGCCCGCTCACCGACTCCCGGGTGATCCGCCTGGCCCGACCGGAGCCACTGCAACTTGGCACCCGCACCGTCGTGGTGCTGGAGCACGCCGGCGACCACACCCTCGCCCGCAAGCTGCGGGACGACGGCCGACTCACCATCGACGAGCTGGAGACCTACAGCGACTACCTGTTCGGCGCCCTGGACTACCTGGAGGGCGAGGGCGTCTACCACCGCGACATCAAGCCGGACAACATCGCCATCCGCATCCGCCCCAACCGCACCCGCCAACTGGTGCTCTTCGACTTCTCCCTGGCCGGCGTGTCGGTCAAGGAACTCAGCGCCGGCACCCCGCGCTACCTCGACCCGTTTCTCGGCACCGCCGCCCGCCAGGTCTACGACAAGCACGCCGAGTGGTACGCCCTGGGTGTCACGCTCCACGAGATGGCCTCCGGCGAGCTGCCGCTGTGGGGGGACGGCGGCACCGAGCCGCAGCTCACCGAGGGCCCGCCGGTGCTGGCCGCGGAGGCGTTCGACGCGGCGATCCGCGACGGCCTGGTGGAGTTCTTCCAGCGGGCCCTGCACCGCGACCATCGTCGTCGGTTCGCCTCACTGAAGGAGATGCGCGACGCCTGGCAGCAGGTGTTCCGCCGCTCCGACGCGAGTGCTCCGGTCGGTAGTGAGCATCCGGAGATCGAGGCCGAGGAGCCCGACGAGCAGGCCGCCGAGAAGGCCCGTGAGGAGGCCGCCGCCAAGGCCACCCGCGTCACCTCGCTTGAGGCCGCCGGGCTCACCCCACGGGCGGTGTCCGCCGCACACCGGGTGGAGGCCACCACCGTCGGCGAACTACTCGCCGTCGGTAACAACACCTTCGCCACGCTGCCCGGCCTCGGTGCCCGGACGCGTAGGGAGTTGCAGCGCCGGGTCAAGCAGTGGCGCACCCGGCTGGGGGAGCGGGAAACAATCCCCACCTCCGCCGCCGCCCGTAAGGCAGCCACCGCCGAGGTCGCCACCGAGACGACAAATGCCGGCGACACCGATCTGGTACGCGTCGGACTCGACGCCATCGCCGCACTGCTCGTGCCGGCCAAGAACGGCCGTAACGTCGCCGAGGTGGAAGCCACCCGGCTGCTGTTGAACCTGCCCGACGCCACCGGCACGCTGCCCGCACTGCAGCTGTGGCCGCAGCAGCCACAGGTCGCCGCCGCTGTCGGCGTCACGTCCGGCCGGATCGCCCAGATCCTCGGCAAGCAGCGCAAGCGCTGGCAGGGCATGCCGGTGGTGGGCAGCGTGCGTACCCAGATCATCGAGCTGTTGCGCGACGGTGGGCGGGTGATGGGGGTCGCCGAGCTGGCCGAGGCGCTGCTGGTCAGTCGCGGCTCGGTGCGTACCGGAGACGACCTGCGGCTCGCCGTGGCGGTCGCCGCGGTGCGGGCGGCCGTCGAGGTCGACGCCATCGAGGAGGAGCCGCGCCTGCTGCTGCGGCGGCATGCGCGCGGCGACGTCGACGGCAAGCCGAACCCGCGTGGCGACCGGCTGCTCGTCGCCCTCGAAGCGGGCGAGGACGACGGTCCGGACACCCCGGCCGCGCCGGCGCTGCTCGACTACGCCAACGCGCTCGGCGAGGCCGCCGACAAACTCGCGGCCAGCGAGGTGCTGCCCAGCGCGGCGACCGTGCTGCGTACCCTCGCGGCCGTGACCCCGCCCGGCGGCGTGGCCGACGCCGTCGACGACCGGCGGCGCGTGGTGCTCGCCGCCGTAGCCTCGGACCAAGCAGCCGCGACCGCCCGGTTGGAGCTGTACCCGCGCAACCTAGACCCGGTCCGCGCGCTGCGGCTCGCCCAGGCCGGCGTGGTGCCTCCGGTGACCACGCCCGAGGGCCGGCGGGGCCTCACCCCGGAGCACGTCATCCAGCGGGTGGCCGCCCGTTTCCCCGAGCTGACGGCACCGCTGCCGTCACATCCGAAACTCGACAAGCTGCTCGCCGAGGCCGGTTTCGAACTGCGCTGGGATCGGGACCGGTACCTTCCACCCCCGCCGCGCGCCGGCTCGTCCTCGATGTCGTTCGTCCAACGTCGCCCGTCGGCCACGAACGCGCCGAGCCGGTGGGAGGCCGAGTCGCCGGAACTGGCGGCAGCGGTGCGGGCCGAGGAGCGGCTGACCGGTGCCAGGTCCGCCGGTGGGTTCCGCGCACTTACCGTACGCCTCAACCGCTACGCCCTGGCCCGCGAGGAGTTGACTCGACGCTTCGACGCCCGACCGGTCAACGTGGCGGCGGTGTTCCTGCGTGAGCTACGCGGCCTGGTCGACGCGCGTCCGAAGCCCACCTGGGAGACGGTGCTGGGCGCGGACATCGCCGAGCCGGGCTCCCGAGCGGCCATCAAGCTCGGCGAGTACGTCGAGCAGGCGTGGCAACTGGCTGCTCCTGAGCTGCGAGCAGCATTGTCGCCGAGCGCCGGACCGGTGCTGCTGCACGACGCGGCGGTGCTGGCGCGGTATCGGGCGATGGAGCGGCTCCACGAGCTGGCCGAGGCGGCTCGCGGCGGGGAGGGCGACGTCTGGTTGCTCTGCCCGATGGACGACCCCGGGGTGCTGCCCAAGCTGGACGGTGCCGTGGTGCGCGTCGGCGACAACGAGTGGATCGCCCTCCCCGACGCCTGGGCCGTCAACGCCCACCGCAGCGCGGTGACCGCGTCGTGACGCTGCTGATGTTTAGCAGATCCCTGATGACCCGGTAGCCATAGTTGGCAGGGGAGCGCACGAGGCGACTTGAACCGAAGCGGCGTGCATGGAATGAGATTGGCGCCTCTGTGATCCGGAATCCTAGCTTTGCTGCGCGAATAACTTGCTCCTGAGTATAGGTGAATTTGCTGGAGATGCGGACGGCGGTGGCAAGTTGCGCAGTGAACGCGCGGTAGCCGCTCTGGCTATCCGCTACTGCGACACGAGAAATCAGCGACACTGTCTTCGACAGTGCAAGATTCTGCAGGTACCGAGAATGTGTCATGTGTTGAGGGCGTCGCCAGAGTCGATTTCCGATGGCCAGGTCCACGCCCTTGCCGATTTCCCTCAGCAGGCAGTGGATGTCGGAGGGCGCGTACTGCCCATCTCCATCTGTATGTACGATAGTTGTGGCACCGATTTCCAGGGCGGCGTCGATGCCTAGCTGAAAGGACTGTGCCAGCCCGACACCTCCCGACGGAATTACGATTGAGGCGCCCGCTCGACGCGCGTATTCGGCAGTGCGGTCGCTTGAATCATCGTCTACAACAATCATCGTTGTTGGCTCTGAATAACCTTGAATCTGCTCGTGGAAGGTTGCGAGCACAGACGCGATCGTCTGCTCTTCATTCCTGGCGGTGACCAGCAAGGCCAACATGCTGCTCCAGTGTGTAGTCTGTCAGGACCCGCAGATTCTAGTAGGGCAGTGTCTTGCTCGGCCCTCGAGCTGCCTGGAGAATTGTCGGATGCTCGCAGTCGTTGCCGTGTGCGGCCTGATGTCGTTCGCCCTGCTCAAGTCGGTCGCCCTCGCGAACGCCGTCCGATGGGCGGCGCGGAAAGCCCGCAGCTACGAGCGCGCGTCGAGGCAGCGGCCACCGAGGGACGAGCTTGCGCTGGCCGACCTGTTCGAGAGACACGGCGGGAATTTCTTCCCTTTTGGCGCCAAGTGGTACAAGATTCGCCGCATCTATTCCCCTGATCCTCTGGATTCAAGGCTGACTAGGCTTAGGAAGGGCGTAATTAAGCTGGGTGCAAAGGTCTTCATCAGTGGCGCTGGATTTATTCTCGTTTCCTATGCGACGACTATCACGTTGAATGCTCTACTGCCGAATGCTGGAATTGCTGTTTCCATTCTCGCATCTGCATTGACATTATGGGTCGTCATGTACAGCATGGGATTATTGGCGGAAGCTGTGGCCTGGTATCTAGTGGTAGGTAGATATGCCCGATCATACTTCACGGCAGGGGTCACCGGGCGCCGGCCGGAGGACGGCACCGTCCTGGATGAACTGATCGTTTTTATTACGCTGGCAGTTTTTATGGTGCTCAGTCTGGCGGTATCGATATCCACCCTTCAGCTCAGATTTGGGGGGTTTACTGGGATGTCTCGTGATCACGGATTTCTGGCCGAGTTGCGCAGGCTTGCGGATTCTGTTTATTATGTCGTCGCGAATGTCACCACCGTCGGTGATTCATCGGTTGAGCTTTCGGCTGCGTCAGCGAAGATTGGCGCGACGACTGTACTGGTGGCCGGGTTGATGCTTCTTACGTTCACGCTCGCGCTGTTCTCGTCGGTGATCTTGGATAGGCAACTATCGGACGATCTGGGGCGCCATCCCAAGGTATAGCTGCAACCGGACTGGCTCGTTGTTCTGTCTTATGACTTCATCTGTCGCTGCGGCTACCGCGTCCAGGCATCCTTGCCGAGTAGATTAGGGAAGCAGCGCGCCTGTCGTCGCTGCCAACCGGCCAACGGCTCGTGATCGAGCGGCACGCCGGTACGACTGAGCCGCCGAGTGCGAGGGAGACCATCTTCCTCCGCGAGGCGCTGAGTTCGAGCTGACCGATGCGGTCGGCGGATTCCCCTGCCTGATCGGCTGTTCCTCACCGTGGCTCCGTTCGGTCACCATGTCCATCCGAATTGTTGTGGCCGGACGGGTGTGGCAGGGGAGGAGCGCGGGTGCGAATCGCGGGAACGGTGCCGTTGGACGCCGTGATGGACGAGTTGCGAGCCAGGCGGAGGGTGTTCCACTCGGAGGCTGACTTCCAGCACGCCTTCGCCTGGGCGGTCCACCGGCTCGACGCAGCCGTATCAGTCCGCTTGGAGGTGCGACAGGAGAAGGCCGAATACCTGGACCTCCTATGCTTTGGCACGAACGGACGTACCGCGATCGAGTTCAAGTACTTCACGGCCCGCTGGGTCGGCACCGACCCGGGCACGGACGAAGAGTTCCGTCTGCGTGGCCATGCCGCCACCGACCTGGCCCGGCGCAACTTCGTCTTCGACATCGCGAGGCTGGAGCGGTTCTGTCGCTCCGGCGACACGGCCACGAATGGCCTCGCGATCCTCCTGACCAACGACCACACCCTGTGGAACGCACCGCCGCCCACCCGGACCACCAGGGACCAGGAGTTCCGGGTCCACGACGGCAGGCGGCTCACCGGTACTCTCCGGTGGGGACACGACGGCAGCCACCATCTGCCTAACCAACGCGACCTGACCGGCGATTACGTCCTCAGGTGGCGGGACTACACCGATCTACCCGGCAGCAACGGCCGGTTCCGATGGCTGGGCGTACCCGTCAACGACCTCGACGCCCCAGCGGTGCTCGCACCGGACACCATGGTCTGAGTCCGATGTTCGCGGATAAGGCGTCGCGCCTCGCCAGTTACCCGGCTGTGACCGCTCGCCGGATCGAGGGTCTCCGTGGCTACCTGACAGCGAACGTTCTCGCCGAGTCGGGTGCCTGCGTGTGCCGGAATCTCGACCGGTGCCGGCGCAGTGCCCTTCGCGATCGGGCCGGTGCGGCACGGCCGAATGCGGCCTTCGCCGCCGGCCAGCTCTCCCACGTGGGCCGGCATTACGATCTGTGGCTCGGTGACCGTCCGCTGCGCATTCTGGTAATCGCCATGGATACCGGCCGAGCCCGCGAGGGCGTGAACTTGGACGAGCGGCACACCGAGGTGATGCCTCCGCCGCGACAGCCTTCCCCTCCCGGAACCCGCACATGAGGGGCGTCGCCAGCGCGCTGCGGCTCGCGGTAGGCCGAGATCCGGGACCGGACCGAAACGGGGAACTGCTTCGCCTTCCCGGCCGGCTCCGGTCCGTGCACCTGTTCGACGCCTACGCCATGGCGAACCTGCGCCTGTGCTCCGCCACGGTGGCCGGAAGCGCGAAGTCGTTGGGGAATCCGACCATGAGCCGCAACTGCCTGCCACACCTGTCAGCGACCGTACGGATTTTCGAACCGACGTTGTGCATCGTGCAGGGAGTCGAGGTCCACCGGCCCCTCACCTCGGTGATGAGTAACCGTCGTCGGCTCGGATCGCACCTCGAACGCGCACGAATCGCTGGAGTGGACACACTGGTCGCCGCCTTCACCCACCCGTCGGCGATGCGCCTCACCGACCACTGGGGGCGACTCACCTCGGCGCCGTACCTGCACGGGACGGTCGTGCCGACGCTCCGCGCGGCCCACCAGCTTCACCGCGCCGGCTGACCTGGCGCGCTGGAGCAGGTGCGGAGGCGGGGCGGAGGCCAGCGAGTTGGACGTATACCTCGCGTTTGGCGGTGGCGTTGCCGCGCCGGTCGATGACGTACCCGGTCAGCCAGATCCAGCCGTCGTACGCGTGACGGTCGCTTGTCGAGACGACCCGCAGGGTCAGCGCCCGGCCTCCGGCGAACTGCACCGAGGCGCGGCCGTCGATCCGGAGCAGGTCGCCGGGGGTCGGGCGGGTGGTCACCAGCGGCCCTGGTTCGGCGGTCGGCAGTGCCGGGCGTGCATCGACTGCCAGTCACGCAGGGCCCGCTTGAGCCGCTCGTTCTCCTGGGCGACCGTACGGAACTGCCGGTGCAGGTCGGCCAACTCGTCGGCGACCATGGCCTGGAACTCGCGTACCTGATCGGGGTCGACCCCACGGCGACGCCTGTCGAACGTGCGGGTGCGTACCTCGTGCGGGGTCAACCGGGCCGGGTGGCCGGTCCCGTAGGGCTGGCCACCTCGATACACCTGGGCCACGACGGTCCTTTCGGGGGCAGTCGGGAGCGCGGAGGGTCGGTGCGGTGGTGCGTGGAAGGGCGGGCCGTGCGTGGCCGGCGTCCGCACGGCCCGCCCGCTCGGCCGCCGCAGCCCAGTTCGGCGGTACGACGACAGAGCAGCTCACTGGGTCGGGACGGGCACGCGCACCCGCCCCGACCAGGGGGAACGCCTCTGCTCCTCGTTGCCACGCAAGGGGAAGAGGCGTGACTCAACTTAGCTGTCCCAGTCATCTGAGTCAAACGGTGAGTTGTTGTGGAGTGTCGTTGCGTGATCGAATTGGCGTGCCACGCAAGGGGAAGGTCATGCCGATCATCGCCGACTACATCCGCATCGCCGACGAGATCATCGCCGACATCAGAGCCAAGAAGCTCAAGCCGGGGGAGAAGCTGCCCTCGATTACGCAGCTCGCCGCGAAGTACAAGGTCAGTCCGTCGACGGTCAAGCAGGTCTATGTGCGGCTGGAAGCCCTTCGGGTGATCTGGCGGCACCAGGGCAAGGGTGTCTTCGTGAACGATCCAAAGCTCTGGATGCGGGAGCCGTAGGTAGCGGCTCGGCGACGGAAACGGGCCTTATGGGTGCTCCGTCCCGTGAGCGGGACGACTAGAGTCGTCGCGTGGTCGACCGGAAGCTGCTCTTGTCGGACCTGCAGAAGCAGGTCAAGAACCTGGAGAAGGACCTGCGGGAGCAGGCCGAGACGGTCGAGGAGGTGCGCGCCAAGCTGCGTGGCGAATACGACCACGCCTTCAAGGTCGGCCGTACCGCCGCCACCTGGACAGCCTGGCGCGACGAGCGGGTGACACAGGTAGCCGTGGCCTGGGTGCTCGGCACCGTCTTCGTACGCTTCTGCGAGGACAACGGCCTGCTGCCCGACCCTTACCTGGCTGGTCCAGGGGACAGGCTGGTGCTGGCCGAGGAAGCCGAGGCGCAGTTCTTCCGCGACCGGCCGGAGGAGACCCTGCGCGGCTGGCTGGAACAGGGTTTCGACGCCATCGCCAGCACCCAGGCCGGGAAGTCACTCTTCGACAAGCGGCACAACCCGCTCTACCAGATTCCGCTTTCCCATGACGAGGCGAAGAACCTGATCGCCTTCTGGCGGCGACGCGGCGAAGCTGGCGGCCTGGTGCACGACTTCACCGACCCCGAGTGGGACACCCGCTTCCTCGGCGACCTCTACCAGGATCTCTCCGAAGCCGCCCGCAAGACCTACGCCCTGCTCCAGACCCCCGAGTTCGTCGAAGAGTTCATCCTCGACCTGACGCTGACCCCGGCGATCGAAGAGTTCGGCCACGACGTGGTCAGAATGATCGACCCCACCTGCGGCTCCGGCCACTTCGTCCTCGGCGCCTTCGAGCGCCTCCTGAAGGAGTGGGAGCACCACGCCCCCAGCCGCGACATCCACGAACGCGTACGTCTCGCCCTCGACGCCGTCCACGGCGTCGACATCAACCCCTTCGCCGTAGCCATCGCCCGCTTCCGCCTCCTGGTGGCCGCCCTCCGCGCCAGCGGCGTCAAGACCCTTGCCGATGCAGCCGGCTATACCCTCCCTATGCACCTTGCCGTAGGCGATTCCCTAATCAAACACCGCCAACTCGCGCTTCCTATAGAGCAGGGTTCCGGTGACCTGGCCGACTTTCACTATGCCACAGAAGACATGCACGACCACCCTGGAATCTTGGAGGACGGACGATACCATGTGGTTGTGGGGAATCCTCCCTATATCACGGTTAAAGACCGCCGCCTAAATGATCTATACCGAGATATATATTCCGCTTGTCATGGCGCTTACTCGCTTTCGGTGCCATTTGCGCAGCGCTTCTTCGAGCTCGCGAAAACTGCCGAGTCAGGTGGGTATAGATCCGGCCGTGTGGCGCAGATTACAGCGAACTCATTCATGAAACGCGAGTTCGGCAAGAGACTCATTGAGCGCTTTTTTGCCAGCGAGGTGGACCTGACGCATGTAATAGATACGTCAGGTGCCTACATTCCTGGACATGGCACGCCCACCGTAATCTTGGTCGGCCGCAATCGTAGAAGCCTTCGATCTGGGCTAGTGCGAACGGTCATGTCTATCCGCGGAGAACCCAGGGCTCCGGAAGACCCTAGCAACGGTATCGTGTGGCGTTCGATAGTTCAGCAGCTGGATGCGCCAGGCTCCGAGACCGCTTGGATCAGCGTTTCTGATCTTGACCGAGACAAGTTGGCCCGTTTCCCGTGGAGTCTGACGGGAGGCGGCGCCAACCATCTGCAGGCACGGATAGAGGAAGCCTCTCCGATTCGCCTGGCAGACGTGACGAAGGATCTAGGATTCGTCTCGATCACAGGCGAAGACGATGTTTTCGAACTCACGCCGAGCGTTTCACGCCGGATCCCGGACGTTGCGACACGGCCGATTGTCCGAGGCGAACATATTCGGGACTTCCAACTCGATACAGATATGTCCACCATCTGGCCCTACGCTGATGACCTTACACCCTTGACCCTGACCCCGCTGAACGGCATGTACAAGCGGCTCTGGCCGTACCGGCGCAACCTCCAGATGAGGAGGAGGTTCGGTATCCCTGTCCAAGATATCGACGGAATCAGCTGGACGGAGTACCGGGAGTTCTACTCCCGCAGGCTGGCGACGCCGAATCTTATTGCCTACCCTTTCGTTGCCACGCACAGTAGCTTTTCGCTCCTGCGGGGCGAGCATGCCTGCATCCGTACTGCTCCGGTAATCAAACTAGGATCGGAGGCGACGGAGGACGATCATCTGCGGCTGCTCGGGGTTCTCAACAGCGCGGCCGCCTGCTTCTGGCTGAAGCAGGTTAGCCACGACAAGGGCATCCGCGGCGAGGGTGGAGGCTTCACCCCTGATGACTGGGAAAGGTTCTACGAGTTCACTGGTACGAAGTTGCAGGAATTCCCGCTGCCGTCGGCGTACCCGCTTGAATCGAGCCGGGAGATTGACAGGCTGGCGCGGCGCCTCGCCACCCTGATTCCGGCAGCAGCGGTGGGGACTGGGGTGCCTACCCGAGAGCGACTTTCCGCTGCCGAGTGGGAGTGGCGCTCGGTGCGGGCGCGGATGATTGCGTTGCAGGAGGAGTTGGATTGGCAGGTCTACTCGCTCTACGGATTGCTGGACGAAGAGTTGACCGCCCAGAGTGACGAAGTGCCGGAGTTGCAACTGGGGCAGCGGGCGTTCGAGATCGTCCTCGCTCGGAAAATGCGCGACGAGGGGCTGGAGACGCAGTGGTTCGCGCGGCACGGGTCGACGCCGATCACCGAGCTGCCGGCGCACTGGTCGGACGAGTATAAGGCGATCGTGGGGCGGCGGATCGAGCTGATCGAGAGTAACCGCAACATCGGGTTGATAGAGCGGCCGGAGTGCAAGCGGCGGTGGGCCACCGAGGGCTGGGACAAGATGCAGGCCAAGGCGCTGCGGGACTGGCTGCTGGACCGGTGCGAGGCGCGGGAGCTGTGGTATCACCACGTCGACGGCCTGGAGCAGCCGCGCCCGCTGACTACCGTGCAACTCGCCGACGAGCTGCGCCGCGACCCCAACGTGCTCGCCGTCGCCGAGTTGCACGCGCCCGGTCAGGATCTCGGCAAGGTGATCGCCGACCTGGTCGCCGACGAGCACGTGCCGCACCTGGCGGCGCTGCGCTACAAGGACTCGGGCCTGGCCAAGCGCGCTGACTGGGAGCAGGTGTGGGAGCTGCAACGGGCCGAGGACGCGCTGCCCGACGAAGCGGCGAAGCGGGAGTTCCGCAAGCAGATCCCGGTGCCGCCGAAGTACACCTCGGCGGACTTCGTCAAGGCCAGCTACTGGAAGCATCGGGGCAAGCTCGACGTACCCAAGGAACGTTTCGTGTCGTACCCGGGTGCCAGCCGCGACGGTGACCCGTCGCTGCTGGTCGGCTGGGCCGGCTGGGACCACCGCGAGCAGGCCCAGGCCCTCGCCACCCTGATCGTCGCCCGCGAACAGGAGGACGGCTGGGCCCCCGACCGGCTGCTGCCGCTGGTCGCGGGGCTGCGCGAGATCCTGCCCTGGGT
The DNA here is from genome assembly GCF_036689795.1 of Micromonospora palythoicola. Classification (NCBI taxonomy): domain Bacteria; kingdom Bacillati; phylum Actinomycetota; class Actinomycetes; order Micromonosporales; family Micromonosporaceae; genus Micromonospora; species Micromonospora palythoicola. The sequence continues at coordinate 94,671 of NZ_JBAGKI010000002.1, forward strand.
GCGCCAATGGCACGGCGAGTTCGACCCGGAATGGAGTGCGTCGCCGGCCGAGATCTATGCCGGCTTCCTCGCCGAAACCACCAACCGCCTTCACCTCACCGATGAGGCCCTGACGTCGTGGTGTCTGCCAAAGGCCACCCGAGGCCGTACGAAGCAGTGAAGTGGTGTCTGTCCGTACACACTCGGGTCGACCACTCGTCAAATCCGGTCCAGAGCAGTTCGTGAAGGGAAAGATCATTTCTGGCAGGCCCGCCGAGATCACCTGTGCTCACGTCAATCCACTGTGGACCAGGAGCGAGTTGCGCGACGTCCTTAGCCGGAGAGGTATTCAAGGACGGCCGCTACCGCGGCGTTACGCATCCGCCGAGCGCGTATGGCACCGACATAGTGAGCGCGCCTAAACGTCTGCTCGTTCGATTCGAGCACTTTTCCGATAGTATCTAGATTCAACTCATGCAACTTCTGTCGCTGGAAATCGGTAATATCCAGTAGGCCGATCGGCGCCTGGAGCCGGGCTTGGAGGGCAGTATTATCGACGTTATCTATGGCGTCAATTGACAGCCTGTCTATGGGGCGATAGCTAGGGTGGTTGGGTCCGAACTCCACCGTCCGCCGGACAGACAGAGATCTCCTCAGCTCAGTTCCGTATGCGACTGGCTCCGGGTCGAGTGCAATCTGACAGCCGAGGTTGACCATGTAACGAGTTCCCACTTCGCTTCTGGTTCCTCGAATCCCCGCTACGCCTTCCTGAAGAATGCCACTGTAGCAAAGGAGACGTAGTGCCTCTCGAACCGCATGAGGGGCGTTTCGGTGTATCCAAAGGTACGAGGATGTTTCGCTTCCGCTCTTGCGTTTCTGGTTCCTGGCGTAAAGATCGGGCAAAACTTGGTTTTCAATGAAACGTCGGCCCCAGTCGATCAGATCGCCGTGTCCGGGGTAACGCTCGGTCAGACTTGAATGCTCTCCCCAGATCTCCTCGCGGTAGTACTCGCGGATTGTGTCCTGTGCGTTCCTTCGGTTGAAAGGCGAGCTGCGTGCTACTGTCTTCAAGAGGATTCGAGGGTTACCTGTAGCTGCGTATGCCAAGGCGTCGAATACTTCACCGTATTGTCCGATACGTTCATTCATTGAGGGGGCCTGGCGAAGCACTAGCTCCCTCATTGTCAGAGCGTATCCGCGAGCAGCGACGTTTCGATCAACGCTGTGAACTGTTGCATCGTGAGTGGGCTGAAAGGTTTCGCCGAATGCTGTTGCACCCGGGTACACCGCAGCCTTTACGGACAGGAATGGGCTCCTCAAGTCGCGCATTAGCGTGAAGAACTGACGTTGTTGCTGTGGAATGAAAACGTGAGCGGCTTCATCTACGAAGAGCGCGATACGTCTCAGTTGCGCGTGCTTGCACAGGTCCTCGACGGCATCCCGCAAGAGTTCTGGTCCGGGAACGTCGGATCTCGGGTCTGGTGCGGAACTCGTCTTCCAGGCGTTCTCGAAAAGCTGCTCCACTTCCTCCATCCGTGATGGGGTGGAGTCGCCGCCCCTGATGGCAGAAATGGCGGAGCCTCCGGGTAGCCCAAGACCGGCTGTCGTCGCTGCACGGACGATCCGGTTGCAGATTTTCGCGATCATCCACGCCAGGAATCGTTCGGGGGTTGGGTTGGTGATAAGCGTGGCGCGGGCAAACGTGACGTACACGGGCAATATTCGTGTCTCAGTCCGGTCGCGGTTGAGTTCGGCCTGGGCGGATCGCAGGAGGAATGACTTTCCGACTCCTCGGCTTCCTTTGAGTATCACCGGGGAGCGCCCCTTGAGGCTGTCGATAATTTCCCGATCCGTGGGCGTCTCGACAAGATATTCCAGCACGTCATCTGCTGGAATATCTTCCGTCCGAAAGAAGAGATCAGCCGGCATTACCCTCCCTCCCTTCGATAGGTAAGCCTAGTCGTCTGCGAACCTCTTCGAGATGTCCGAACCATACCTCAACAGTGGGCGCTAGACGGTCCTGATGAGGTCCAGATAGCAGCTCATCACCATATCGCGCGTAAAGAAGGAATAGAACCACGCTCGCCGAGTCGGAGGCGGTTCTTAGCCAGTCGGCTAAAACGACAGACGAGAAGTCCAATGTCTCGGGAAGCAATCGAGTTGCAGCGAGCTTCCCGTGGATAAACTGCGAGCAATGCCGGTAGCAGCGGGCCGCAACTTTCGCGAACTTTTGCGCATCCTCGGCGGCCGTTTCGCTAAATTCTTGCACAAAAGGCCTAGACATGACGCCATCGTTTTCGTCCAGCGCTGCCGACCATGAGAAATCAGCACGATCGGCAACCCAGCGTCGCCGGTGTAGCTCATTCGCCGAGAAGTATACCGATGCAAAGCTTAATTCAAGGAATACGCGCAGGCCCGCGTAAGCATGGAGATAGAGACCTATGCTGGCCGCGTAAATTGCGAATCCCAGCTCGCGGCGAGCTGCAGTAAGTTGGCCGGTCTCTGGCCTGCCGGTTAGTGCCTTTTCCCAAGCCAGGATGTCGAGATCCAGCTGTAGCAACTGGCCGAGCCCTCTGCCGTGCCCGCCAGTGGCCGACCGAATGTTAACTTCCGCTTGAGAGTGCAGTCCCAGAAGATGTACGTCGATGGTGGTTTGTCCGGTCGTCATTGGCCCTCCGAGGAGCATCGGCAAGTACCGTAGCACCGACTAACACCGGCTGGAAGTCGCGTCGTTCGCCCTGGAGACGAGAAGGAAGCCACGAGCAGCCAACGCGGAACCACGAGCGTAACGGCCGGCTTTCGTAGACATGCACGAACGCGGGCGTCGAGCGGTCCGAACCCACAGTCTCGCCTTCGTCGCCTGTCGCAAGCCAAAGACGTCGAGTCGGTACCTGATCTTGTGCGGCGGTGCAGCAGGACCGGGCGTTCGCGGTGGTTTGGGCCATGAGAACCTGTAGGCAGATGGCCCTGTCCCGCGTTCAACCGCGCGCGAACGTCGATGAATGTGATCCGGGTAGGCCGTGCGATACCTGACGTCGACTCTTGTTGACGCAGTGCTTATGTTGCAAACCTGGCACCGGTTGGCCATTGCTTTGTTGATGACCAATCTGGCGGAAGGTGGTGTGACGAGGGCGGCCGGCGTTGGCGCTACCGTCACCGCTTCTGTCAGGGGCGGCAATGACCTACCCCTGGGATGGCCGAGATGTGAACAGGGGTAGGTTCGGACTATCCTTTGTGGATATCGTGATCGTCACGGGGAGCGGCGCTGATGGATGTATCTTTTGACAGGGTGGCAGATTCGGCCGAGGAGTGGACCCGATCGTGGGCGGCGTCCATGTCGGAGCGGGCCGTGCAGGCGCAGGAGATGTCGCAGCGAGTCGCTGGCCTGTCAGTCTCCGCCACCGGCGGTGATGGGGCGATGGAGGTGACGGTCGCTGGCTCAGGGATCGTCACCGACCTGCGGATCGACGACCGGGTGGCGAACTGGTCCGGGGCGAGGATCTCGGCAGAGATCATGACGACGATGCGTCGGGCCCAGGGCCGTCTTTCCGCAGCGGTGGCCGAGATTGCCGGGCGGACTGTCGGCGCCAACTCCGAGACCGCACGCGCGATCGTGGCCAGCTACGCCGAGCGTTTTCCTGAGGTCGATGACGAACGCGAGCAGGGACGCGACGACTCGCGGCGGGAGCGCGGTGGCTGGTGAGTCGGGCTTCGAGGTCGACAGCCAGGCGCTACGCCGGCACGCCAGCAGTGTCGACGAGGTCGCTGAGATGGTCGATCAAAGCCGGCGAGCAGCCGGATCGGTGCAACTCGGCCGGCATGCGTACGGTCGGTTGTGCCAGCTCATCCCCAGCCTGCTCGACCCGGTCCAGCAGGCCACGATCAGCGCGTTGAGCGAGGCCACCGACGCATTGCAGCGTACGGCTGACGACCTGCGTGCCGCCGCGAGGCAGTACGAGAGCGGTGATCAGGAGGTCTCCGCTCACTTCGGCCACGGAGCCGGGCGGTGAGCGAGCCGGCCAACCCGCTCATCGCGCCCCGCCAGGACAGCACCACCGCGCTCAGCGGCGTGTTCATCGCCGAAGACATCGACGGTCTGCTGGCGAGCTACGCCGGAGGCGGATGGATCGACACGGCGATCGGCGGGTTCGCCGTCTCCATGGACGCCCTCGCCTTCGTGACCGACCCGCTGGGCCAACTCGTCGCATGGGGTGTGGGCTGGCTGATCGAGCACGTCAAACCGCTCTCAGACACTCTCGACGAACTGGCCGGCGACCCCGACCAGATCGCCGCGTACGCCCAGACGTGGCGAAACGTGACCGCTGCGGTCGGGGACTCCCGTGTCACCCTCGGTGACGCCGTAAACCGGCAGGTCGCCGGCTGGACCGGCGCCGCATCCGCCGCCTACCGGCGGCACAGCCAGGAGCAGCAGGCCGTACTGGACGCACTCGCCCGGGCCGCCAACGCCATGTCCGAGATCACCACCGGTGCCGGGCTGCTCGTCGCCCTGGTCCGCGAACTCGTCCGCGACCTCATTGCCGAGTTTGTGTCGGTGCTGGCCGTACGGCTGTGGGTGTGGCTGGCCGAGGCCGGTGTCACGCTGGGGTTGGCCACTCCCTGGGTCGTCACCCAGGTAACCACCCTTGCCGCCAAGTGGGTGGCGCGCATCACCCGGCTACTGCACGGCCTGATCAGCAGCCTGCGTCGGCTGGCGCCGATCCTGCGTCGCCTCAGCGGGCTCATCGGCGAGTTGCAGGCCACTCTGCGTCGTCTCACCGACCGGGGGTCGGCGTCACCGCAGGCACCCGCCCGCGACACGCATCTGCTGCACTCCGACGCCGACCCGCTGCGAAAGTGGGGCGCGGCCCGCGAGACCCATCCGGAGCAGTGGGATGCCGCGATTCAGGAGGCGCGCGAGTTGGGTGTCGAGATCACCTTCCGGAAGGGTGGATTGGCGTACGGACCCAGCCCGTCACCGGGGCAGCCAGGGCACCTGATTCTCGACCCGGATGCTTCGTACGGTGCGTTGCTGCACGAGATGCAGCATCTCCGCGAGGACCAGGCCGCGGGCTGGGTCGGGATGAGAGGCTGGTTCGAAGACCCGGTGGTGCGCTACGAGAACGAGGTGCGGGCCTACCAGCAGGAGATTCGGTACGCGGAGTCCATCGGTGACCGCGACTCCGTCGAGCGACTGAACCAGTTGATCCGCGAAGAGTACGCAAAGATCTTTGGAGAAGAACCATGACCGTGCCCCAGCCGCCGAACCTCACACCACCTCCGGTGCGGCAGATGGGAAACGCGGAGCTGGCGGAGTTGGCCAGGAGCGGTGGAGCGTACCGGGGGAAGGCCGTGTTCGAGCTTGTCGACCGCGCCAGGACGGACGACGACGCGGCGACCAGGCTGGGCGAGTTGAGCAGGCTCACCGCCTTGCGCGAGGACCGGGTGTTCCATTCGGTGTCGCTCGCCTGGGCCGCCATCATCGGGTTGCTGGCCACGGAGACGCCATATGCGCGGGGGGTTGCCTACGCCGCGTTCGCGGCCCTGCCGGCAACCGACCAAGCCAACCTTCTCGCGTACGTCAAGGCTGAGCGCATCGAGGACGCGCATCCTCGCCTTTGATCGCGTGTTCTACAGCGGCGTACCGATACGAACGGCGAAGTTCTTGAGGTCGGGTAGCACCTGCCGGTGGTCTGCGTTGAGCAGGGCCACGGTGAGGTGCTGCGCCCATGGGCGGTACCGGACTTCCTGCGGCGCGATCCGCTCGGCGGCCAGCAGCGCTCGAAACGACTCCGGGTATGCCCCACGCCCGTGCAACGCCAGGGCATAGTCCTCCCAGTAGCGGGCGCGTCGCTCGACGGTGCCCAGCTGATCGGGGCGCAGTTCGCGGGCGTACTGCACCGCTGCTCCGAAGTCGTTGAGCACCCGGGCGACACTGATTCGGTAGAGCATCACGTCGACGTCTGCGAACTCGCCGCGGTCGCCATTGCGACGCCCTGCCTCGTCGGCCTCGTGCAGCAACTCCTGTGCGGTGTCTCGACGATCCGTGAGCGCGGCCGTGTAGGCGGCCGTCGCCAACAGCCGGCCGTAGGCAGCAACCTGTTGAGGTGATCGGAGCCGGGTCGATTTGTCGAGGGCCTGCGCCGCGTCGATCAGGGTTTGTTGGGCGCGCTGCCCGTGGCGGGTGCGCCGCAGCACGATCGCAGTCATGCGTGCTGTCTCGGCGTACAGCAACGGATCGTCCGCCTCCCGGGCCGCATGTCTGGCGCGGTCCATCGCCGACCAGGCCATCCCGTCCTCGTGCAGTTTGACCAGCACCTGAGTGGTCAGGTGATACGTCCGGGCGAGGGTCGCGGCGGCGCTTGGGCGTTGTCCATCGGCCGCCAACGAGTGGCTGGCGGTTGCCGCCGAAACCAACTGTGGCAGCCGGGCTGAGAGCCTGGTGTACCGGCATGCGCGGAAATCGGACCAGGCATGAGCGAGCATGGTCCGCAGCCGGTCAGGGTCGATCGGGCCGGTCGGTGGCGGGCAGTGACCGAGGAGGATGTCTTCCAGGCTGGCAACTACCCGGTCGGGCGGGGTCGGCGCAGGCGTGCTTCCGGAGAGTGTCGAGCCGACCAGGCCGGCCAGTCCGCCGAGCACCTCACGCCGTCGCACTGAATCCTCTCCCACCTCGCGCCGCGCTGCTTTACCGCGCACCTTATCGATCGGCGAGGCGGATTGGTGGATTGCGGGGCCGTTCATGTCCGTGAGCCCGAAGAGTTCGGGTGGGATGTCGAAGATCGCTGCCAGTCGTCGCAGGACTGTGACGTCGGTGAGCCGCTGCCGGCCCCGCTCGATCCGGGACAACGTCGCCGCCGAGTAGCCGCACCGTTGACCAGCCTCGGCCAGGGTCAACCGCGCCGCAGTACGAGCGACACGCAGCAGCGTGCCGAAGTCGCCTACGGCAGCAGCCTGTCTGGCCTCCGGAAGCGCCGACCACTGGAGTTCGCCGCTCATGGCATCCCCCCGCCACATCCTCACCGTCGAATGTCCGCCGTGAATACCACCTCACGCAAACCTCTTTCGTCTGGTGCATGAACTGGAGCCCTGGCGCCCCCCGTCTGTTGTTCTGGTCGTGGCGGTGAGGGTCGGGAGACGCTGATGGGCAGGGTGGATAAGGCCAAGGGGAATGAGTTGGCCGAGGCGGTCATCACTCGAACGCTTGTGATTGGCGCGATCGCGCTCGTCGTCCTGGTCGTACTCGCGCTGATCGGTGGCGAGGCGACGGCGACAGCCGCCGTTGCTGCTGTCGGCACGATCGCGGTTGCTCTCGTCCGGTTGGCACGTAGCTATCTCAACCGACCGAACCGGTAGCCGTGAATTGGCCTGCCTTGCTGCGCTCCAGGGCGGCGACCAGCGGCACGTGCCAATTCTGTTACGTGGGTTCGGTGACGGCTTTCTGACTCTGCGATCAGCGTTCACGTTCCCTGCTGCTCACGATAGGGTCACCCAGAGCACTTTTCCGGCTCCGCACTGTCATTGTGCGACGGATGGCACCTCGGGGGTTCTGGGCATGGCGACGGCCAAGCGGTGGGCGGTCCTGATCGGTGTCAACGAGGGTGGCCCCGGCGTCAACGTGCGGGCCCTGCGCTTCGCGGAGAAGGACGCGCTGGCGATGCGCGCGGTCCTGCTCGATGAGGAAATCGGCACCTTCCACGATGGCGAGGTGCTTCTGTACACGGGCGCGGCGGCCACCTCGTCGACGATCAGGAAGGCGCTGCGGGAGATCGCCATCCAGGCCAGCCCGTCCGATGTCCTACTGGTCTTCTTCGCAGGCCACTCCCTCGTACCGGAGTGGAGCCTGCCGGACGACGCGTACCTGGTCACTGCGGATCTCGACGCGGAAATGCTGGCCCTCGAACCTGACCGGGGCCTGCGGATGTCGTTTCTCCGGCAGGACGTCTTCGAGATGTTCGCCGGTACCTCGTTGCTCGTGCTGGACTGCTGCCAGACCGGCTCTGACCTCGACGCCGGACAACCGCACACCGAGGCGATGCGGACCTATCACACCCGGGTCGACCGGCACAGCGCGTTGATGGCCTGCCAGCGTGGGGAGGTTGCCCGCGAAAGTGAACAACACCAGCACGGCGTGCTGACCTACCACATGCTCCGGGCACTGCGCGGCGCGGCCGGGGACGAGCGGGGACGCGTCTCCTTCGCCGGGATGGCCGACTTCGTGGCTCGGCAGGACATCGACCCGCCTCCCGTGCGGCTCATGCAGACCTGGGGGCCGGCCGGGGCACTCACCCAACCGCCGGTGTCCCGTCACGACAAGCCGCAGGTGGCGTCGGCAACCTCCGGCAGCACTCGGCTCTGTCGGAATCCCTTGGAGGATCAGGTCAACTCGATACTTCAACTGCTGGCCCGGGTGTTTCGCGGCGAGTCGAGACAGCCGCGACAGCAGGGCGGAACTGAGGATCGTTTGGAGATCATCCGGCACGCCCTCGACGCTGAGTCCGCCGCGATTGTGACGCTCACCGGGAGCGGCCACCGTAAGGTCAACTGGACGCAGCGGTTCGACAGCGACTTCCTGTCACCCCTGCTGGACATGGCTACCCGGGCAGCGGTGCAGTACCGCACGACCATCCCCGGCTACGTGGTCTCGCAGGACAGCCGGCGTCAACTGTTCTGCGTGCCCCTGTCATACGAGGGCGACCACACTCTCACCCTGGTGTTGGTTGATCCGGCCTTGGCCCGGCTTGACATGGGTGAACCCTTGGCTGTCATGCTGCGCGCCATCTGGGAATCGAACCCGCTCGACGATCCGGTGCAGGCGGAAATGCGGGTGCTGACCGCGCTGCGTACCTCCTTCGGCCGGTTGCCTCTCGTCCTCTACGAGCACGCGTTCAGCCTGTATCAGACACTGGTGAGCAGCATGACCATGGTGTTTCAGCCCGTCGTCGAGTTGGACCAACGGCCGTCCGGAGTCAGCGTCCAGAGCTACGAGGCGCTTGCCCGCAGAGGCGACCAGCAACGCGGAGCGCCGCTGCGGTTGCTGAACCTGGCCCACGACTGGGGAGACCGGTTCATCATCGAACGCGACGCGCTGCTCGCCAGCAAGGCCATCCACTCGTACGCGCAGGCCGACGCGGAGTCGGAATGGCAGGGCACCAAGCCGCTCTCTATCAACGTCGCCGTCCGCTCGCTGCTCAGCGACTCCTACCTGCACCAGGTGACCAAGGCGTTGTACGAGGCGAGTCTGAACCCGCGCGTACTCACCCTGGAGATCTCCGAGCGGGACGCCATCGAGCCCGGCCCGGGTGAGCACTGGCCGCAGGAGCACCTGGTGTACTTCCACTCCCGACTGACCAAGCTCACCACCGACCTCAAGATCAACTTCGCGGTGGACGACTTTGGCGTTGGGTACGCCTCCCTGGCCCGCATGGCCGAGTTGCATCTGACCCAGATCAAGGTGGACCGCGCGGTGCTGCACCACCCGATGGCCCTTGAGGAACTCGCGCTCGTCGTCCAGGTGGCTGGCTACGCCAGAAGCCTGGGCCAGGCACCCAACCCCCGGGCCGTCATCCTCGAAGGCTTCGACGACGAGGCGCCGGTCACCCTTCGACAGGTCTACGAACTCGGGATTCACCATGTGCAGGGCTACTTCTGCGGTCAGGCAGCCGCAACGACCCTGCGCCCACTGGAACCTGCCGTGCAGACGCGCATCGCTGAGCTGGTCAACGAGGAGTAGGTCGCCCGCGCTCCGCCGGTTCAGGGATTGCCGTTGTTGAGCACCTCCAGAATCGCGGCGGCGACCTGCTCGATGTAATCGATGGTCTGGGTGGTGCCGGCGCCGTCGATCGGGCGTTTCTGAGTCACGTCGTCCGGGTCCTCGTCGTACTCGTGAGCGATCTTGTGCCGGCGCTGAACGATCTGCCGGATCTGTTCCTGCACGTCTTTGCCGGTGAAGGAGACATCGTCCCCGCTCTGCTCGTTGAGTATCTGTGCCACGCGATCCCAGAAACCCTTGACATCGTGTACGAGACCGAAGCCGTCACGGATCTTGTCGGGATTCTGGTAGACCAGGTGACCCTGTTCACGCAGTTGCTGGTCCAGCGCCTCCACGAGCGTCCTCGTGCCGGCCTGGACCTGCTCGACCAGGCCCAGAGAGATGGAGAAGGACGTGAAGCCCTTCGGCTTCGGGACCTCCGGTCGGGCGACCAGTTGCAGCATCCGGGCGCGAACCTCCTGCCGGACCCAGTGGTCGAGCGCGGCGACGCTCTGCACCCACGCCGCCCGGTACACGTCCGACACCTCGAACGCTCCGACCTTGAGCTGGTCCAGGTGTTGACCGGCGGTGGCGAGGCTGCGAGCGTAGTCGAGGTTCCGCCGGAGGTTCGCGAAGGGGACCGATTCGGCGTCCTGGTGCGGCGGGTCGGCCGGGTCGGGCTTCGTCGGGGGATCGAGCGTCGGCATCGCCTTGGCCTCAAGTAGACGTTCGAGACGCCCAACGCTCTCCGCCTGATTGATCCGATAGACCGTGGTCAGGGAGGGCAGAGCGAGCAGCTCCCGTTCTACCGACGCCCGAGGAACGTCGGTGCGGGCCCACGTCACAGCTCGCGCGTGCCGGATGCCCGAGGGAAGGTCCATCCGATACTCGTATGGTCCGTTCACCCGACCGACGGCGACGTCGGGGCTGGTGCGCCGCAGGAACAACACGATGTCACCCGTGGACATCTTCGACCGAAACGCGACCAACTGAACGGTGTAGCTTTCCACCGCGCGCTGCTCGACCTCCGGGTACGCAGCCCGGACCCGCTTGCGGATCTCGATGGGCGATGTGGTGGTGCTGAGGTCTCCCGCAGCGGACCAACCAACCGCGATCAGGTTCTTGTCCAAGGCGAGTTCGTCGTAACTGTCGTCACGGCCGGCCCGTACGATCCATGCTGTCGCCACCAGATCTCCTCTTCGGTCAGTCCGTGCTTGTGACAGGGAACCGCACCGGCTCGCTGTCCCAGCGCTTCGATTCGACTGGGGGCAGCGAGGACAGTGGCTGCGATGTCTCCAGTTCCCGGTCGAACACCGTCCGCCACTCCTCCGGGGTTCCGGTTACCAGGAACGGGCCGATGGTGATCTGCAGGGAGTCTTCGAGCATCTCCACGGGGACCGACTCGCCGGCGATCGTCACGTCGCTGTCGATGCCCGCTATCCGGGCGGACTCGATGGCGCTGTCCAACTCGGCCATGTTGGCCCATCCGACCCAGGCGATGCCGTCGCCGGACGCGGTGAAGACGATCCGACCTCCGTCGCGAAGACTGCCATAGAGCGCGAGGTCAAGCGCGAGCCCGGCGCTGGGATCGGCGTTCTCGACCGGTACTTCGTCAAGAAAGGCGGGACGGAATCGGTCCAGCAGGGCGTTCATCGCCTCCGCGAGAAGGTGCCGTCGAGCATCCAGGAAACGCGGATAGCCGTCCGGGCTGCGCAGCGCCACGTCCACGGGGACGAGGTGTTGCCTCAGTTCGTCCTCGTGCAGGGTGGGAAAGTACTCCGCTGGGGTGCGGCCGTTGATCTTCTTGCTGGCCTGTGCGGAGATGAAGACCAGGTTGGCAAGGTCGTTGACCATGGCCTTGTCGAAGCGGGGATCGTCGAGCGTCGACGGCGGGTGCACGTGGTGGTGCTCCAGCTTCGGAGCGTCCTCGGTGTCCGGCAGGATGTCGGTGCCGTACCACCAGTCGCGGGCGTCGCGGGCTCTGGCCACGAGCAGGCTCAGGAAGAAGTACGGGCTCTCCTTCGTCCGCCCCCGGAGCGCCCGTTCGGTCACCTCGGCGCGGGAGTTCTCCACGCTGAGGCCCTCGAGAAGCGCCCGGACCGGGTCAGGTTGGCGGGCGGACCGGATGTCCTGGCTTAGCCTGGTATCGGTGGAGCCGCTGTAGCGGGTCCGGATGGTGGCCAACAAGAGCCAGTAGATGATCCCCTTGGAGGTCTCCTCGTCGACTGTGTCCTCGCTTCGCTCGCCGAGAAGCACGACCAACGGAATCAGCACGATCATTGAGGGGAGCGGGTCCGATCGGGTCAGTTTCAGCTCGCGCTCCAGCAGCGGGATCAGTCGTCGCAGGCCCCGCTTGACCACCTCCCAGCCGCGTTCGAGCTCGGTGTCTCCGGTCTGCCGCAGCTTGCTGTGAGACCAGACGGACAATCCGCGACCCAGAACCACACCGGCCAGGGCGCGGGACAGAAAGTTGACGTCGATGTGCCCGTAGCCGTGGCCCAGCCAATGTTGCGACTCGTCCTGCAGTTTGGTCAGCACACCCTTCCAACGAGTCGACAGGGTCGCCATTGCCAGGTCGAGGGTGCCGAGGCGCCGGCCACCACTGTTCACCCGGACGAAAATCTCCGCGACCTCCTCGTACGGAAAACCCTTGAGGACCTCCATCACGAAGTGTCGGTTGCGCAACTGCTTGATCCGGCCGAGCCGATCCTCAATTTCGTGGTCTTCGAGGGTGGAGCCGGCGTCGAGCAGCCGTTGAGTCAGGCGCAGCATGCTGGCCTTCGGATCGAGCACATCTGCCACCTTGACCCACTTCGGGTCGCGGCGGGTCGCAGCACTCTGGTTCTGGAACTTCTGGTTCTCCACGTGAAAGACGACCTGCGCGTCGGGGTGATCGGTGAAGACCCGGTGCAGGGACGTCAGTCGTTGCTGGCCGTCCAGGAGGAACAACGGAGGTTTCGAAGGCGTGGGTTCCGGTCCGCTGACCGACATGTCTCGAGTCTCGGGGACGTCATCGGTCTCCCAGAACAGCAGCGAGCCGAAGGGGTACCCCCGATAGATGGAGTCCATCAGCTTCGCGACCTGTGTCGGCTTCCAGACATACTCCCGCTGAATCTCCGGAAGCAGGATCTCGGCATTCGAGATCTCCTCGATCAACTTCCCGATGGATCTCTCGATCCTGTCGACATGCATCAAGCAAACCTCTTCGTTGCTGCCAGGACGGATTCAAGCTTGACCCGGGCGATCACGAGAGATGCAGTTCCACCACGAGGTCGGGGGCGAGCGGGGCGAGAGCGCGGCCTTCGTGTTGTCCTACCGTGCCAGGTATCCGCCTGTCCACCCCATGATCGGCCGTTCCGTGTCCTCCCGCGGCTAACGCGATTCCGGTGCCCGGTTAACCCGAATGAGCCGAGGGGTCTGTCTGCCAAGAGGTTCGCGTGCCTTGTGGCAAGGCCGCGGACGTTCGTCGGTACGGTAGCGGCATGTCCTCGCCCGCCTCCGCTCCGCTGCTCCGCGACGTCATCGACATCCCCGAACGCACGAGCACCAGTGACTTCGTGCTCAAGCTCGCCGACAGCGTCGCCGACGCCGATGCGACCTTGCGTGACTATGTCATCACGGATCGACTGCTGGGGAACTTCGACGAGGCGCTCGGGCTGATCCGTTCCGCGGTCGAAGGCCACGCGTCCAAGGCCGCGTACCTGCACGGTTCCTTCGGTTCCGGCAAGTCGCACTTCATGGCGGTGCTGCACGCGTTGCTGCGCGGCGAGTCCGCCGCCCGGGGCCGGGACGAGTTGGCCCCGTTGGTCGCCAAGCACAGCGTCTGGCTGGACGGCCGGCGCTTCCTGCTCATTCCGTACCACCTGCTCGACGCCCGCTCGCTGGAGCAGCGGGTGCTCGGTGGCTACGTCGACCGGGTGCGCGCGCTGCATCCGGAGGCGCCCATTCCGGCGGTGCACCGCACCGACGCGCTGCTGGAGCAGGCCGCCTCGCTGCGCGAGAAGATCGGCGACGGCCAGTTCATCGCGGGGCTGCCCGGTGGCGACGTCGAGGACGAGTGGGGCGACAGCGAGAGGTTCTGGACGCCGGAACGGTTGGACGAGGCGTTCGCCGGTGCGTACTCCGACGAACTGCGCCGCAAGTTGGTCAACGACCTGCTGACCAGCTGGAACAAGGGCTTCTTCAGCAACGCTCGGGAGGACGCCGAGGCGTTCGTCTCGCTCGACCCTGGCCTGACCGAGATCAGCCGGCACGCCAAGGAACTCGGCTACCACGGCCTGATCCTCTTCCTCGACGAGCTGATTCTCTGGCTGGCCAACTCCATCGGCGACCAGCAGTTCGTCTCCCGGGAGATCCAGAAGATCACCAACTTCGTCGAGGGTGGTGACACCCGCCGCCCCATCCCGGTGATCAGTTTCATCGCCCGCCAGCGTGACCTGCGCGAGCTGGTCGGCGAGGAGGTCGTCGGCGCCAACGAGCTGAGCTACCAGGACACCCTCAACCTGGCCAGCGGTCGGTTCGACGTGATCAAGCTGGAGGACCGCAACCTTCCGGAGATCGCCCGTCGCCGTCTGCTCAAGCCGCGCAACCCCGAGGCCGGCGAGGCGATCTCGCGGGCCTTCGACGCCACCACGAAGGTGCGTCGGGAGGTCTTCGACACCCTGCTCGGCACCGACGCGGGCAGCGGCGCCGACATCGACGCCTTCCGGTCGACGTACCCGTTCAGCCCCGCGTTTCTCTCGACGCTGGTGCATGTCTCCAGCGCCTTGCAACGCTCCCGGACCGCGCTGAAGCTGATGCGACAGCTCCTGGTCGACCGGCGTGACTCGTTGCGTCTCGGGCAACTCGTCCCGCTCGGGGATCTCTACGACGTGATCAGCGGGGGTGGGGACCAGCCCTTCACCGAGAAACTCAAGGCCGAGTTCGAGATGGCGCAGAAGCTGTACGACCTCAAGCTGCGGCCGTACCTGCTCGGCCAGTACGGTTTCACCGAGGACGACCTCGACGCGGCCCGCCGCGGTGACGAGTCGGCCAGCGCCACGGCCGGGCGGCTTCGGGCCTTCACCGGTGACGATCGTCTGATCAAGACGCTGCTGCTCGCCGCGCTGGCCCCCAGCGTGCCGGCGCTGCGTAACCTCACCGCACGTCGACTCTCCGCGCTCAACCACGGCAGCATCACCAGCCCGATTCCCGGCGGTGAGGTGGCCCAGGTGGCACGCAAGCTCGCCGACTGGGCCGGCCAGTTCGCCGAGATCCGCATCGGTGAGGGTGACGATCCGGTGGTGTCGCTGGAACTGGTCGGTGTCGACGTCGACAGCGTGCTCGCCACCGCCAAGCACTACGACAACGAAGGCGCCCGCAAACACCTGGTGCAACGGCTGCTGTGGCAGCAGCTCGGCGTGGCCTGGACCGACTCGTTCTTCGCCGAGGCCGGGTTGACCTGGCGAGGCAGCCGCCGCGCGATCGAGCTGGTCTACGGCAACGTCCGCGACCCGAACGACATCCGCGACGAGGCGTTCCACCCGAGTGCCCGGGACGGCTGGCGGATGATCGTCGACTACCCGTTCGACGACGGCAGCCATGGGCCGGCCGACGACCGGCAGCGGGTGCAGGACCTGACGTCGCGTACGCACGCCCAGACCGTCTGCTGGATCCCCGCGGCGTTGACCGTGGAACGCCGCAATGAGTTGGGCAAGCTCGTCATCATCGACAAGCTGCTCGAGGGGCAGCGCTTCGACAGCCACGCCGAGCATCTCAACCCGGACGACCGGCGGCGGGCGCACGCCGCCCTGACCAACCAGCGCAGCGCGTTGCTGGCCAAGATGCACGGGGTGCTGCGCCAGGCGTACGGCTTGGCCGCGAAGCAGCCGACGGACGTGCAACTCGGCTTCGACGACCACCTGCAGTCGTTGACCCGGGCGCTGGACCCGAAACTGCCGATGGGCGCCACCTTCAACGACGCGCTGCGCAGCATCGGCGACCAGATGCTCAGCCACCAGTACCCGGCTCACCCCGACTTCGACCCCGACCGCAAGGGCGACCCGGTAAGACCACCGGACGTCAAGACCGTCTTCGGGTACGTCCAGCGGGCGGTCGAGTCGCCCGAGGGGCGGGTCGAGGTCGACCGGGCACACCGGCTGACCATGCGCCGGATAGCCAACCCGCTGCGGCTCGGCACGATGCACGAGGCGGCCTTCGTCGCCGAGGGAGAGTGGGTCCAGCACTTCCAGCAGAAGGCGGCGAGCGAGGGCATCACCGGCGAGCTGCGGGTCACCGACCTGCTGTGCTGGATCGACGAGCCGAAGCCCCGTGGCCTCGACCCGATCGTCGCCCAACTCGTCGTGGCGACCTTCGCCGAGCAGACCGACCGCGCCTTCCACCTGCACGGCAGCCAGGTCACCCCGGCACCCGAGCCGGGGCGGATCACCTCCGAGTACACGCTGCGGGAGGAGAGCCTGCCCAGCGAGGAGGACTGGAAGTCGGCCCACGCCCGCGCCGTGGCGATCTTCGGTCTCCGGCCACTGGGCCTGCGTCGGGGCCGCCTCGTCGCGATCTTCGGGCGGGACCTGGTCACCGCGGCGAACCGGCACCGTGTGGCTGCCCACCAACTCGCCAGCCAGCTCGACGCGTACGCCGACCAACTGCGGCTCGACCGGGAGGCCGGTCGCCTCGCCACCGCGCGAGCAGCCGCCGACCTGCTCGACGCGCTGACGGCCGGACGATCCGCGAAGGAGACGGTGGAACAGCTGGCGCAGGCTGAACTCGGCGGACCGGCGGACCGCGCTGGCCGGAGCATCAGCAGCGCCGCCCAGGTGACCGCCGCGCTCGCCGCCGCGCCCTGGGACACGTTCGAGATCATCGCCGGTCTGCCCGCTCCCTACACGGCCCGAGGCGCGGCGATCCTGACCGAACTCCGTCGAGCCGCGCAGGCCGACGAACTGACCACACCGCTGGTGCCGGCCCTGAGGCGGGCGCAGCACGACGCCACCGCGTTGCTCCGGGAGGCCACCAGCGGTGTCGCGGGTGGCCACACCGGCATCGGGCCGGGTGGCGGAGCAGGTGTCAGTACGGGCGGTGGCTCCGCAGCCGCGCCGGCGGGCACGCCGACGACCGCCGGGGACAGCCGACGTACGGAAGCGAGCGGGATCGACGAGGTGGTGACCGACCTGCGCAGGTTCGCCGAGGCCCATGGCGGCGCCACGATCGAGGTGAGCTGGAGAGTGGTGTCGTGACGGCGGCACCCGCGCCCACCTACGCTCTGCGGATCAATCCGGTGGCGCTCAGTCAGAAGGTGGCACAGCAGCTCGACCGGCACGACACCGGCGATCCCCACCCGGTCATGGTCATCGCTGCGGAGCCCACCTGGTCGCACGATCCGGTGTTGATCCTGCCGGACGGACGGCAGGCTCGGGTGGTGGCGTGCGCCTCGCCGCTCGCCATCTGGGAGCACCTCGTCGCCGACCGGGGTGACGAGGTACTCGTGCTGCTCACGGACATTCCCGAAACGAGCCTGGGACCCGGGGTGCGCAGCCGAGTTTTCCGTCAGCGGGTCATCACCGTCGAACCCTGGGACCTGGTTGTCGACGCCTTCGGCGCGCAGGTGCCCGATGCCGCGCTCGAATCGGAACGGTGGGCCGGGCCGGCCCTGCTGGACGCGATGCCACCGGCTGGCTGGCCGCGACTGGCCACCACGGTCCTCACCCGTGAGGTGGCACTGCGGCACCTCGCTGCTGCCCGTCTCGGTCTCGATCGACGGGGAGACGGACCCGACGACCTCGACGTGACCACGCTGCTGCGCTGGAGCGCCGAGCCGGCTGCGGTCGAGGCGTTCATGCTGCTGCGCGCGGAGGAGCGCGCCGGCCTCGCCTGCTGGCTGGTCGAGAGGTTCGGTGGGCCGGCCCGGGCCCTCTTCGCGCTCGTCGACGCCGGCCGTGGCAACGACGCGTTGCCATTGGGCCTGGTCTGCGAAGCGCTGTGGAGCAACGAGACCCCCGAGGCGGTACGGGCACAGGGGCGCGTCGACCAGTACTTCGGCGGCCTGCAGGACGACGCCGCGATTCACGGGCTGGCCCGGTCGGCCGTGCAGATGGTCGGCGCGATGCTGATCGACCGGGACACCGGGGTCCGGCGGCAGGGTCATGCGCTGCTCGACCGGGCCGAGCAACTGGTCGTGCAGTTCAACGCGGCCGGTAGCGTCGAGCACAGCCCGATTCTGCGTACCGGCTTCACCCGGCGGCTCACCACGGCGGCGCGCGCGCTGGTGGCCGGCCTCGCGGACCCCGCCCTCGACGCGGCGATCGACGATCTCGCCGGACACCGGCTGGCTCAGGTGGAGGCGGAGCGGGTACTCCGGGTCAGGATGGCGCAGCGACTTGTCCGATGGCTCGGCACCGAGGTCGAGGCCCCGGCGAGCGTCGCCGACGGGCTGCGGCGGCAGATCGCCGAATGGGGCTGGGTCGACCGGGCACTGCACCACGTCTGGGCGGGTGAGGACGCGCACCCGGAGCTTCAGGGCGCCTTCCGGGCGGTGTTCGAGCGGGCCCGGCAACGCCGCCGAGAGATTGACGGTGCCTTCGCCAACCGGCTCGCCGCCTGGGCCGCGGCCGGCCCCGGGAACGACGGCGACCTGCTGACCGTGGAGAACCTGCTCCCACGGGTCGTCGACCCGCTGATCCGCGCTGAGCGACCGGTACTGCTCGTGGTGCTCGACGGGATGAGCGCCGCCGTCGCTGTCGAACTGGCCGAGGAACTGTCCCAGCACTGGGTCGAGTACGACCCGCTTGCCGGCGCGGGCACCGGGCAACGCCGTGCCCTCGTCGCCGCACTGCCCACCCTGACGGCGGTGTCCCGAACCTCACTCTTCGCCGGGGCCCTGCGCGCCGGTACGCAGGACACCGAGCGGCAGATGTTCACGCAGGGACGTTGGGGACTCGGAGCGCGTGTTTTCCACAAGGGGCCTTCCCGCGGCGCGGCCGGGGAGGTCTTCGCCGGTGAGCTCGCTGTCGCGATGGCCGATCCGGAACGCCTGGTCGCCGTGGTGATCAACACGGTGGACGAGTCCTTGGCCCACGGCCGCGACGGAGACGAGGCCGGTTGGCAACTCGGCGATCTCGGCTTCCTGCGCAGCCTGCTCGACCTCGCCCGGTCATCGGGTCGGGCGGTGCTCATCACCAGCGACCACGGGCATGTCCTCGAATACGGCGGCGAGCACGTGAAGACGGACGACGCGGCCTCGGCCCGGCACCGCACCGGCCCGAAGCCGGCCGGCTCAGGAGAGGTGGAGTTGAGGGGGCCGCGAGTGGTCGCCGACGGGCAGCGGATCGTCGCTCTCTGGGACCCGTCGCTGCGCTACCGACCCGCTAGAGCCGGCTACCACGGTGGTGCCGCGCTCGCGGAGGTGACCATACCGCTGCTGGCCTATCTGGTGCCTAATGTCGCGGACGTGCCGGAGGGTTGGGCACCGGTGCAGGAGCGGCACCCCCAGTGGTGGGAAGCGCAGGTCCCGCAGGCTCCCGCCGACACCGCGTCGGTCCCACCGCCCGCACCCAGGACCCGCCGGAAGGCCCCGGTCGTCGTCGGTGAGGCGTTGTTCGACGTGCCGCAGCAGACGCCGGCCCCCACCGGGAAGCCGGCGGCCGGTGTCGATCTGGTCGCGGCGTTGCTCACCACCGAGCTGTTCCAGGCACAGCACGCGCTGACCCCACGCCGGGTCGACCTCGGCAAGATCGAGGCCGCAATCCGGGCGCTGGTCGAGGCCAAAGGCGTGCTCTCCACCCCGGTTCTGGCGCAGCGGGCCGGTGAACTACCGGCCCGGGCCGGCGGTTTCGTCACCACCCTGCAGCGGATCTTCAACGTGGACAACTACCCGGTGCTGTCGCAGATCGACGACGGCCGTAGCGTCCGGCTGGACATCGCGTTGTTGCGTACCCAGTTCGGCCTTCCGGCGGGTGCCGCGTGAGCGACGTCAGTCCGGTACGCCGACGGCAGGTCATCGACGCGCTGCGTCGTGGTGCCGTTCCCGCAGCCGGCCTTGACCTCCTGGCGGTCGGGTTGGACCGGTTCGTGACCGCGGTGGGGGAGGACCTGAGCGCTGTCGCCGCCAGCGGCTCGGTGTTCAAGGCGATTCGCGGTGAGTACGGCTCCGGCAAGACCTTCTTCACCCGTTGGATCGCCGAGCAGGCGAAACGGGCCAACTTCGCCACTGCCGAGGTGCAGATCTCGGAGAACGAGACGCCACTGCACAAGTTGGAGACCGTCTACCGGCGGTTGACCGAGCGGCTCAGCACCGCGACGTTTCCGCCGAGTGCGTTGCGGGCGGTGGTCGACGGGTGGTTCTACGCCCTGGAAGAGGACGTCCTCGCCACGGGCGAGGTCGTGGCGGACGACGCTGGTGCACTCGACAGTGCCGTGGGCGCTCTGTTGGACCAGCGGCTGGCCACGGTCAGCCGTAGCGCCCCCGCCTTCGCCGCCGCGCTTCGCGGCTACCGCGCCGCCGCGCTCGCGGGTGACACCGCCACCGCTGACGCCGTGCTGGCCTGGCTCGGCGGTCAGCCGCATGTCGCGGCCTCGGCCCGACGGGTTGCCGGCGTACGTGGCGACCTTGACCACTTCGCGGCGCTCAGCTTCCTGCAGGGCCTGCTCGTGGTGCTGCGGGACAGCGGTCATCCGGGACTGTTGCTGGTGCTCGATGAGGTCGAGACGCTGCAACGGGTCCGCTCCGACGCCCGCGACAAGGCCCTCAACGCGCTTCGACAGCTGATCGACGAGGTGTACTCCGGTCGGTTCCCGGGGCTGTACCTGGTCATCACCGGTACCCCGGCCTTCTACGACGGGCCGCAGGGTGCGCAGCGGCTCGCCCCGCTGGCGCAGCGGCTCGCGGTGGACTTCACCACCGACGCGCGGTTCGACAACCCGCGCGCGGTGCAGATCCGGCTGACCGGCTTCACCGTCGACTCCCTCGTCGAGATGGGCGCCCGGGTACGGGACCTTTACGCCGACGGGTCGGTAGCACCGCAGCGGATCCAGGCCGTGGTCGATGATGACTACCTTCGGGAGTTGGCGCAGGCCGTTGCCGGCGGACTCGGCGGCAGAGTGGGCGTGGCACCTCGCCTGTTCGTCAAGAAGTTGGTGGGGGAGGTGCTCGACCGGGTCGACCAGTTCACCGATTTCGACCCTCGGCAGCATTACGCCCTCACCCTGACGGCCGCCGAGATGACCGACGTGGAACGCAACGCCACCAGTGCCGATGCCGTCGCTCTGGACCTCTAGATGACCGCCGAACGGCTGCATCCGGTCGTCCTGCACCATGTGGTGAACTCGCTGCAGTGGCCAGCGCTCCGGCCGTTGCAGGAGGCTGCCGTGCAGCCACTGCTCGACGGGTACGACGCGCTGTTGCTCGCGCCGACCGCCGGCGGCAAGACCGAGGCGGCCATCTTTCCCCTGCTGTCCCGGATGGCGCAGGAGAACTGGTCGGGGACCAGCGTGCTCTACGTGTGCCCGCTGAAGGCCCTGCTGAACAACCTGCTGCCCCGGCTCGAGAATTATGCCGGCTGGTTGGGGCGGAGGGCGGCGTTGTGGCACGGCGACGTGTCCATGGGGCGACGCCGCACGATCCTGCGGGAGCGGCCGGACGTCCTGCTCACCACCCCGGAATCGATCGAGTCGATGCTGGTCAGCGAGGCGGTGGACCACGAGGAGTTCTTCCGCGGCGTACGGGCGATCGTGATCGACGAGGTGCATGCCTTCGCGGGGGATGACCGTGGCTGGCACCTCCTGGCCGTGCTGGAGCGGCTGGGTCGGGTTGCCGGCCGACCGATCCAGCGGATCGGCCTCTCCGCCACGGTGGGCAACCCTGACGATCTGCTGCGCTGGTTGCAGGGCTCCGGCCGGGACCAGCGGCCGGCCCGCGTGGTCGCTCCGCACCTCGCCGCGCCGACCACCGCAACGGTGCCGGATGACGTCGAGGTGGACTACGTCGGTTCGGTGCACAACGCGGCCCGGGTCATCGCCGCGCTGCATCGCGGTGAGAAACGGTTGGTCTTCTGCGACTCCCGAGCGCTCGTGGAGGACCTGGGGCAGCGGCTGCGTGCGATGGGAGTCAGGACGTTTCTCTCGCACGCCTCACTCGCCGTCGAGGAGAGGCGGCGGGCGGAGGAGGCGTTCGCCCAGGAGAGGGACTGCGTCATCGTCGCGACGAGCACCCTGGAGCTGGGCATCGACGTCGGAGACCTCGACCGCGTCATCCAACTCGGCGCGCCGCGTCGCGTCGCCGCTTTCCTACAGCGGATCGGCCGGACCGGGCGGCGGCCCGGCAGTACCCGCAACTGCCTTTTCCTGGCCCTGGACAGCTCGGAACTCCTGCACGCCTGCGCGTTGGTGCTGCTCTGGCGACGAGGCTGGGTGGAAGCGGTTGTCCCGCCGGTCGAACCGCGACACATCATCGCGCAGCAGGTTCTCGCGTTGGCCCTGCAACGTCGCCGAATCGGTGATCAACTGTGGGTGAAGGAGTGGAACGGGCTCGCACCGTTCAACGGCAACGCCGACGTCATCGTGCGGCACCTGGTCGAACACGGCTACCTCGACTCGGATTCGGGAATGCTGTTCATCGGACCGCAGGCCGAGTTGCGATTCGGTCGCCGGCACTTCATGGACATGCTCGCGGTCTTCACCGCGCCACCGCAGTTCACGGTGCTCTCCGGTCGCACGGAGATCGGCCGTACCGATCCCGCGTTGCTGACGGCCCGGGTCGAGGGCCCTCGGTTGTTGCTGCTCGGCGGGCGCAGTTGGCGGGTCACCTACGTCGACTGGAAACGACGCCGCTGTTTCGTCGAGCCGGCCGAGGGCGGTGGGAAGGCCCTCTGGATGAGCGGTGGACCGCCGCAGGGTTTGTCATACGACATGGTTCGGGCCATGCGAGACGTGCTGCTCGGAGCCGACCCTCCGGTCCGGCTCACGCAGCGGGCCAGCAACCGGTTGGCGCAGTTGCGGGACGAGGCGGCCGCCCAGGTGCACCCGGGCGGCTCGATGATCGTCCGGGACCGCGAGGGGGAGATCCGCTGGTGGACCTGGGCTGGCTTCCGAGCCAACGCCACCCTGGTGGCAACCCTTGATGGACTTGCCGATCCGAACCAGCGCTACGACGACGCTGCCATCCGACTGCGGCCGGACCTGGAGCGCGACATGTGGCGGGCGGCGACGGTCGACGCGTCGAACCGGGTCTGTCTGCCGGAGGTGACGCAGAAGGCGCTGGCGGGGCTCAAGTTCAGTGCCGCCCTGCCGCAGCGGCTGGCGACCGCCACGCTTGCCGCACGGCTCGCGGACGTGGACTCCGCGGTGGCCGTCCTGCGGGAGCCGGTCCGATTCGCCTACCTGTGACCGCCGCCGTCGTCGTGGATGCGGGTGGCGAGGTCGAGGGCGGCGCGGATCGGGTCGTCGGCCCAGCGGCTGGCGAACGCGTCGTACAGTCGCCAGCCGGCCCGGGTCAGGGTGCGTTGCCGTTCCACGTGCGCGGCCACGCCGTCCGGATGCACCGCGCAGCACAATCCGACCGGGCCGTCGTCGCCGACGCACAGGTCGACCCGCCAGCGGCCGACGGGGTAGTCGGGCCGCACGGCAAGCCCGATCCGGGTCAGCTCGACGGCGAGAGCCCGGGTCCAGGTGTCCGGCTCGGCGGCTCGCGCGCCGGTGGTGTCCGGCGGTCCGGCACAGGTCGGGTCCGGAGGTGCGGCGTCGGTGGCCTCCAGCGGTTGTCCGGCGTACCGGAGGTAGTCGCCGACGATGCCCTCCGGCGACCGGAGCGACGTGACCACCGTGAGCTGTTTCCTGGCCCGGGTGACCAGGACGTTGAACAGGTTCGGTTCGGCGACGAACCGGTGCCGGGCCGGCGGGTCGTCGTCGACCAGCCCGAGCGTGGCGATCACCACGTCCGCCTCGCTGCCCTGGAACGCGTGCACCGTCCCGGTGCGCAGGCCCAACCGTTCGATCTCGTCGACGTCGTACGCCGCCAGCAGCGCCGTCTCCACCGCGTCGGCCTGGGCGCGGAACGGGCTGATCACCGCGATGCCGCCCTGCGGGGGGCGGGCCGCGAGGGTGGCGACCAGGTCGAGCACGGTCGCCACCTCGGCCTGGTTGACGCCGTCGACCACGGCGGCGTCGGCGACGGTCAGCACGTCGATGGCGTCGGCCCGTTCGTTGCCGGGATGCCGGGTGACCAGTTCCAGCCGGTCGTCGTAGAACCGGCGGGCGGAGAAGCCGATCAGGTGCGGCGCGCAGCGGTGGTGCTCACCGAGCCAGGTCACGGGTGCGGCGCCGGCCGCCACGTCGAAGGCGCTCGCCCGGCGTACGTCGAGCCGGTCGGTGTAGTGGTCCAGGCCGTGCCGGTGCAACGTCGCGGTCACGTCGGCGTCCGCGACGAACGACACGAACCGCAGCTGCCGTGGATCGCCGGCCACCAGTGCCCGGCGGGCCCGGGCCAGCACCGGAGCGGCCCGCAGCTGGTCGATGTGTGCCGCCTCGTCGAGCACCACCAAATCGAACATGCCGGCCGCCGGTGGCAGCAGGTCCTCGACGTCGGCCACCGTGCCCACCCACAGGGGCAGTGCCCGGACCAGCGCCTCGGCGTCCAGGGTGGCGAGCAGTTCCCGGCGCCGGTTGCGTCCGGCCCGCAGGGCGGTGCCCAGACCGCTGGCGGCGCGCCGGGCGTCCCCGGTCCACCGCCGCGCGCTGGCGGTCTCGTTCCGCAGCGCCGTGCCGACCGCCTGGGCGAGCGCGACGTCCGCCTCGACCAACGCCCGCCAGGCGGTGGTCAGGTCCGTGCCGCCGTTGGCGGACAGTCGGGCGGCGGCACGTACCGCGTGTGCGGCGTCCACCGCCGCCCGTAGCTGCGACACGGGTACGGCCGGGCCGGCGCCGGTGAGCCGGTGCAGTCGATGGGCCGCACGGGACCGGTGCCACCGGGACCACCAGCGCTCGCCGGGCCGGCTCGCGGCCTGCAGGGCGGCGCGGATCGCGTCGAGGTCGGTGTCCGGCTGGAACACCGCCGGGGCGTCGTGGCTCAGGGCGGGCAGCAGCGGTTGCCAGTCGGGCAGGGTGGCGGCGAGGCGTTCCTGATCCAGTGCGGCGGCGATGCCGGCCCGGACCCCGTCGACCCGGTCGCGGGCGGCCGACACGGCATCGGTGTCGTGGCGTAGTTGTGCGTCGTCCACGCCGACGGCGACGCCTCCGGCGAGTTCGGTGGCGATGCTTCCGCGTCGTTCCGCGTCACCGAAGAGCACCGGCGGTGGGCCGGGATGCCGGCGCAGCAGCTCCCCCAGCACCTCGGCGGCGTGGGTCGACTGGGTGGCCACCAGTACCGATCCGCCGTGCGCCACGGTGTCCAGTGCGGCGGCGACCAGGGCGTGGCTCTTGCCGTTGCCCGGCGCACCGGAGACCACCACCACCGGTGCCGTCCTGGTGCGCCGGATCACGTCCCGCTGCGCGGCGTTCAGCGGCAACGGCGACAGCACCTCGTCCCCGTCACCGTGGTCGTCGGCGGTCGGCTCCGCGTCGCCGTCGGTGCCGAGGTAGAGCCGGCTCAGGGCGGTGTCCGCCAGCCCGGGCCGGCCGGCCCAGCTCAACAGGGTGTCCCGGAGGCGACCGGCGAACACGTCGCGGGTCACGAAGAGCGCCGCCGCGGCGACCCCGGTGACGTCGTCGTCGACGCCACGTGGCGCTCGCGCCCGCACGGTGGTCGGTCACCTTCACGCCGGCGGCCTCGGCCGCCGCGGTGATCCAGGCGGTGGTGCCGGGGGCCGTTAGCCAGCCCGGTCCGGCCAGCCCCGGTGCGGCCTCCAGCCGGGCAGCGAGTTCCCGGTCCTCGATCAGCGGGGTCAGTTCGAGGTCACCGGCCGGCACGACCCGGTAGTCGCGCCGGCCGCGGTGCAGGCGTACCGGCTGGGCCAGCAGGGGGAGTCGGATTCGTCGCCGCGTGCCGTCCAGGTCAGCGGTGCCGACCAGGAAGGCCAGCCCGAGGCGGAGGATCCGTTCGTCGCGGTGCAGGGCGTCCAGCGCGGCGAGCCGGTCCAGTCGTGCGCCGCGTGGGCCCCGGTGCGGTTCCGGCAGCCAGACCAGCGGTCGGCCGGTTCCGGCCACGTCGAGGATCCGCTCGGCACCGGCCGGGGCCAGGTCGGCGAGCGCGGTGAGGATGGTCGCCGCGTGCATCGCCCGCAGATTCTGCCGTACGCGATCACGGCCGGCTCCCGTCGGCGGACGTGGCGGTGTCCCACCGCCCGTGGCACCATGCCGCCCCGCGGCATCGCGCCGCTGGGCGGGCAGAGCATTAGGGGGCGGAGGGAAGCAGTGGTGGGAGCCGTCGGGTGTCGACGGCCCCCACCGGGTCGGTGCGGGAGGGCTAGCTGGCGTACGTCTCGAACTCGGCGACCCGTGGGGTGCCGGTCGAGCTGGTGATGTCGAAGGTGATCTTGCGCAGGGAGGTCGACCCGAAGCTGATGACGCCCGCGCCGGTGCCGGTAGCGAGGACCGCGCCGGTGTCGTGGTTGAGGACCCGCCAGTTGCGGATGGTGCCGACGGAGCCGGACGCCTCCCGAATGTTGATCCTCGACACGGTGGTGGCCGAACCCCACTTGATCGAGATATGGCCGGTGCTGCCGCTCGGTGACCAGGCGGTGTTCATGTCGCCGTCGCGCACGTCGCCGTAGCTGGTGCCGCTGGCCTTGCTGGAGCCGTCGGAGCCGGCGCCGATGCTGAGGTTGGTGCCGCTGGGCTGGCTCGGCGTCGGCGTCGGGTTGCTGGTCGGCGGTGCGGTGGTGGTGGTCGGTCCAGGCGTCGGGCTGGTCGGCCCGGCGGTCGGGCTCTGCGGCGTGCAGTTGCCGTTGGAGGTACGGATGCCCTTGTTCGCGCCGGCGGTCTGGTTGACGATGCTCGGCACGCAACTGGCCGCGTCGAGGCGGTACGAGTACGGGATGCTGACGCTGGTGTTGGAGGTCGGGTTGGGGCCGGCCGGGTTGGTGTCGCCACTGCGCGAGGACCAGGTCACGTTGTCGAAGATGTTGCCGCTTACCTGCCAGTAGCCGGCCGCGTCGGTGTAGAAGGTGCCCAGCACGTCCTTGGAGTTCTGGAAGTAGTTGTTGTCCACCCTGGCGCGTGCCCCGGCCCGGGAGTTGATGCCGGACTCGTTGAGGCGTACGTAGTGGTTGTTGTAGATGTGGGCGATGCCGCCGCGCAGCAGCGGGGTACGGGAGTCGATGTTCTCGTACAGGTTGTGGTGGAAGGTGACGTAACCGTTGGACGTGTCGCTCTCGCTGGACCCGATCAGGCCACCCCGGCCGGAGTTGCGCAGGATGCTGTAGGACAGCGTCACGTACTGGGTGTTGTTCTTCATGTCGAACAGGCCGTCGAACCCCTCCGACTCGCCGCCGGAGGCCTCCAGGGTGACGTGGTCGACCCAGACGTTGCGGACGTCGGCCTCCATCCCGATGGCGTCGCCGCCGTTGGAGGTCGGCGAGCCCGACTTCTTGACGTTCCGGACGGTCACGTTCTGGATGATGATGTTGTTGGCCTCGCGGATGTGGATGCCGATCTGGTCGAAGACGGCCCCGTTGCCGACACCGAGGATCGTGACGTTGCTGATCTGCTTGAGTTCGATCACGTCGGCGGCGGTGTTGCAGCTCGAACCGGACACCTTCGTGGTGTTGCCGTGGTTGATGGTCCCCTCGACCTGGATGGTGATCGGGGTGCTGCTGCTGGCCCGGTTGCACAGGGCCGCGTGGATCTGGGTGCCGCTGGTGGCGCGTACGGTCTGCCCGCCCGCGCCGCCGGTGGTGCCACCGTTGCCGGTCGCGAAGCCGGTGGCGCTGCCGACCGCGGCCGACGCCTGCGGCGTCGTCAGCGTCACGCAGACCGCGGCTCCCACGGCGGTGGTGGCCAGCCCCGCGAGGAGCCGGAGTGCGACTTGTCGTCTCATCCTCGTCTCACCTTCCTGGTTGGTGGTGGTGTGGGATCTACAGCGGTAGGCGGTCGGCGCCGGCGAGTGGACGGACCAGCAGCGGCACCAGCGGGGCCGGCAGCACCGGGCCGTGCCGCAACGTCGGTGTCCAGCCGGCGTCGGGGCTCAGGTCGGGGTCGTGTCCGGCGTTGTACGCGGCCACCAGGTCGACCGGGCGGGACGGCGCACCGGCCGAGCTCACCCAGTTGCCCCGGGTGGTGATCGCCGTGCCGCCCCAGTCGTACAGCAGGTCGGCGGCGCTGACGTCGGCATCGAGGGTGAAGTGGTTGTTCTCGGCGTGCACGGCGGACTGGACGCCGACGCCGATGGCGTACTGGAAGCCGTCGCCGCCGAGCCGGTAGGCGTTGTTGTAGACGTCCACCTGACCAAAGCGGACGCGGGGCAGCCGTTGCAGGCCGCCGTCGAAGAAGTTGTGGTGCAGGGTCACGTTGAGCCGGCCGACGTCCGGGCCGACCGTGTTGGACGAGCCGATCAGCATCAGCTTGTCGCGACCGGAGAACCGGTTCCAGGAGACGGTCACCAGGCTCGCGGTGTGCGTGATGTCCAGCGCGCCGTCGTGCACCTGGTGGGGCCGTCCGAAGTGGACGGGCTGGGCGCTGTCCGGGTTGTCGCCGTCGGTGAAGGTGTTGTGGTCGATCCAGACGTTCTCGCTGCGGCGCACCGAGACCAGGTCGTACTGCGAGTTCCAGTTGCCGGCCTCGCCGTCGGTCGGTGACCAGGCGGGGAAGCAGTCCCGGGCGTCGTCGAAGGTGATGTTGCGGACGATCACGTTCGTCGCCCGGTCGATCATCAGGGTCAGGCCGGTCAGCCGCGCGTCGCGCAACCCGATGATGGTGGTGTTCGGGCCGACGTTGATCTGGGTCTGCCGGGTCTGGTTGGTCACCGACCGTACCCGCGCCTCCTCCAGCGGCCCGCTCGGTGCCACCCGACCCCACACCGCCGGGTCGTACGCGGCCAGGTACTCCTGCAGCGAGTACCCGGGATCGGCCAGGTCGGCGCAGTCGAGCAGTCGACCGTCGGCAGATTCGAAACCGTCGATGTCGCCCCTGACGTACACGATCTTGGCGGTGGCGTTCGTCGCGTTCGTGGCGTTGTCGCCGCCGAGCGCCGCGACCAGCTCGGCGCGGCTGCTCACCACGTGGATCTGCTCGGCCGTGGCGGCGGAACCCCCGGTGGTGCCGGGCCCGGCGGCGGCCCAGCCGTCGCCGGCCGGGAGAGCCTGCCGGCCGAGCTGTCGGGCCAACGGGGACAGTGCGCCCCGGGCGTCCCGCTCGCGGTGGCTGCCGGCGGGCGCATCGGTGTCGTGCGACGGTTGCGCCAGGGCGGCGGTGGGGAGGACGGTCAGGGCGATAATCGTCGATGCCGCGGCGGCGGCAAGTCTGCGCATCGGCTCGTTTCCGTTTCCTTCGTCGTTGTTTCTTATTAGTGACGAAGGTTACGGTCGCGTTTTTACGAGGGTCAATATTAATGATGTGCAGATTTGTTGCAGGTAATACTGTCGGGTGGCATCGACCCGACGTGACGTGGTCGGGAAACTGCTGTTCATCGCGTTGTCTCTGATCCTGTGTGGACCGAGGATTTGCAGTTTGTTGCGGCGGTGCCTCCTATTCTTGCCCGACGGGCCGGTTTCGCCACGGCGTTATCGCCCATGGCACGCCGAGTTCCGACGGCAGCCGGCCCTCGTCGGCCACCCGACGTAGCACCTCGTTGACGCCACGCACCCGCAACACCCGCTCTGCGCCGGCACCGACGGCCTCCACCAGGTCGCCGTCGAGCAGCGCCGGCTCGGGCGCCGCCCGCAGGGCGGTCAGGACGGCGGTGAACGGGGCGGTCCGGGCCAGCGGCGCGATCAGCGGTACGTGTGGATCGGCCCGGTGGTCCAGCAGGTTCTCCAGCAGCCCGCGCCGGCCGGGCACCGTACCGGCGGTGGCCTCGCCGGGCAGCCGCAGCCGGTCGGTCGGGTACTCCAGCACCGCCCGCCCAACGGCGCCGGTGACGATCACCTCACCGGCGATGAAGTCCTCGCCGGCCAGGGTCACGGCGGCCACGATCGGCGGACCGTGCCGGGGCCGGACCCGCAGCGCGGCGGTGTCGTCCACCTCGATCGGCCGTACCCGGTAGCGCTCCACCTCGATGCTCACCGGCTCCACCGGTCCGCCACCGAGCGCCTCGGCGACCGCCAGGCACTGCATCACCGCGTGGGCGAGGGGATTGGCCAGCGCGCCGTCGAGCACCGGCCGACCGTCCAGCAGCCGGCGCCCGGCCCAGGGCGCGCGGGCGTAGTAGGCGTCCGGGCGTTGCCAGGCCGCCACCGTGGCGATGCCGTTCACCGCGCCCACCCGGCCGGCCGACACCGCGTCCGTCAACGCGTTCAGAGCTGCCGAGCCGAGCGCCTGGAAACCGACCTGTACCACCCGGCCGGTGGTGGCCAGCGCCCCGGACAGTTCCTCGTGCTCGGCGGTGGACAGCACCGGCGGCTTCTCCAGCAGCACGTCCGCCCCGGCGGTCACCGCGTCCCGGGCGATCCGCAGGTGGGTGTGCGGCGGGGTGCAGATGACCACCACGTCCGGCGTGACGTCGGCGAGCATCGCCCGGTGGTCGGCGAAGACCGGCACCCCGGCCGGCACCGGCGCCGCCGGTTCGCACTCGATCGGCCGGGTGTCGACCAGGGCGACCAGCCGGACCCGCCCGGCCTCGTGCAGCGGCCCGATCACCCGACGGTGCCAGCGGCCGTGCCCGTTCGCCCCCACCAGCGCCACCCGGGGCACCTGGGTGCCGCGCGACCACCGAGGTGCCGTGGTGCGAGCCGGTCCCGGTGCGGCGCGGGCGGGGTCGACGCGGGTCGACCCCGCCGCGATCGGGTCGGCGGATGTCACCGCGCACCGGCCAGGGTGGCGCGTACCCCGTGCTGGTGCAGGTCGGTGAGCCAGCCGATCACGTCGGCGCGGACCTGCGCGTCGGCGGCCACCTCGGGTGGCACGACCTCGTCGAGGCCGAGCATGGCGTCCACCGCGCCCGCCGGGGTCCGTGGCGCGGCGGCCAGGACCGCGCGGATCCGCTCCGCCAGCGGGTCATCGAGGGGGAGCGACCGGCCATCGTCGGCGCTGCCCTGGGCGAACCGGATCCAGGCGGCGACGACCAACGCCGCCCACCGGGCCGGTCGTCCGGCCGCCCGCAGGTCGGCGACGGTGTGCAGGATGCGCTGTGGCAGCTTCTGCGACCCGTCCATCGCCACCTGGAGGGTGCGGTGCCGGATCGCCGGGTTGCCGAACCGTTCCAACACCTGCTCGCCGTAGCCGACCACGTCGACTCCGTCGGGTGGGGTGAAGCTGGCGGCCACGTCGTCGGCGATCAGCCGGCGTAGCACGGTGTCCAGGTGCGGCAGTGCGAGGGCGTCCGCGATCGTCTCGCAGCCGGCAAGCGCGCCGAGGTAGGCGGCCGCCGAGTGCACGCCGTTGAGGGCGCGCAACTTCAGCCGTTCCCACGGGCCCGCGTCCGCGCAGAGCACCGCACCGGCGCGGTCCCATGCCGGCCGACCGCCGGGGAAGTCGTCCTCGATGACCCACTGCGTGTACGGCTCGGCCGCCACCGCCGCGAGATCCTCGACGCCGAGCGCCCGACGGGCCGCGGCGAGGGTCTCGGGGGTGCTGGCCGGGACGATCCGGTCCACCATGGTGCCCGGGAAACCGACCTGCCCCTCGACCCAGTCCAGCACCTGTTGCGACGTGCCGGCGTACGCCAGGGACTGGGTCACCAGGCCGCGCAGCCGGCGGCCGTTGGCGGGCAGGTTGTCGCAGCTGACCAGGGCGATCGGCCCGGCGTCGGCGGCGGCGCGGGCCAGCAGGCCACGCACCAGCAGCCCCGGCACGGTGACCGGCGGTCGGTCGGTGGTCAGGTCGGCGACCAGGTCGGTGTCGGGGCGCAGCGTGCCGGCGGCCGGATCGAGCTGGTACGCCTTCTCGGTCACGGTCAGCGTGACCACCCGGATCGCCGGGTCGGCCAGCAGGGCCACCACCGCCCGCGGGTCGGCGGCGGCCAGCCGCACCCCGGCCAGTGAGCCGACCACGCGGGTGCGCTGGTCGGCGGCGGAGAGCGTGCTGACGCTGAACAGGTTGTCCTGGGCGGCCAGGGTCGCCACGATCGCCGCGTTGCGCGGGGCCACGCCGATGATGCCCCAGTCGCCGCCGGCCAGGCCGATCGCCTGCTCGGTGTAGACCGCCTGGTGGGCGCGGTGGAAGGCGCCGAGCCCGAGGTGCACCACGCCGGCCGGCACGGTGCCCGGCCGGACCAGTGGGCGGGCCTCGGCGGGCAACCGGCGCACCGCGCCCAGCCCGAGCCGGGACGCGCCCACGGTCACCGCCATGCCGGGCCGTCCGGGAAGCGGAAGGTGGCGATCGACTCGGGGCGCATGGTGGCGCTGTAACCGGGCGCGGTCGGCAGCAGGTAGCGCCCGTCGCGGGTGCGTACCGGGTCGACGAAGTGCTCGTGCAGGTGGTCGACGTACTCCACCATCCGTCCCTCCAGACTCGTGCCCACCCGCAGGTAGTCGAAGATCGCCAGGTGCTGGACGTACTCGCAGAGGCCGACACCGCCGGCGTGCGGGCAGATCGGCACCCCGAACTTCGCCGCCATCAGCATCTCGGCGAGCACCTCGTTGACCCCGCCGACCCGGCAGGCGTCGATCTGCATCACGCCGATCGCCTCGGCCTGCAACAGCTGCTTGAAGATGACCTTGTTGGCGGCCACCTCGCCGGTGGCGACCCGGCACCGTCCGCCGGTCAGCTCGTCCATCGCGCGGGCGATCCGGGCGTGGCCGAGGATGTCGTCGGCGTGCGTCGGCTCCTCGATCCAGTACGGGTCGACCTCGGCCAGGACCGTCATGTTGGTGATCGCCTCGTCGACGTCCCAGACCTGGTTGGCGTCCATCATCAGCAGCGCGTCCGGACCGATCTCCGACCGGATGATCCGGGCCCGCCGCAGGTCGTCGGCGGGCGGCCCGCCGACCTTCATCTTCATCGCCCGCCACCCCTGCGCGTACGCGGCCCGGGTCAGCGCCCGGACCTTGTCGTCGGGGTAGCCGAGCCAGCCCACCGAGGTGGTGTACGAGGGGAAACCGTCCCGCTCCAGCAGCGCCAGCCGGTCGGCGAGCCCGTCGCGTCCCTTGTCCAGGATCGCGGCGGCCTCGTCGGCGGTGAGCGCGTCGGTGATGTGCGTGAAGTCGATGTTTGCCACCAGCTCGTCGGTGGGCAGCTCGGCCAGGTAGCGCCACATCGGCTGGCCGGCCAGCTTGGCCCGCAGGTCCCACACCGCGTTGACCAGCGCGCCGGTGGCCATGTGGATGACCCCCTTCTCGGGGCCGAGCCAGCGCAGCTGCACGTCGGCCACGAGCGAGCGCCAGAAGGCCACCGGCTCGGCGATGATCTCCGCCATGCCGCGTCCCCGTACGTGGTGAGCCAGGGCCTCGACGGCGGCGCAGGTGATCTCGTTGCCGCGGCCGTTGGTGAAGGTGAACCCGGCGCCGGTCGGGCCGCCGTCGGTGCTCAACTCCACATAGGTGGCCGAGTAGTCGCCGCGGTTGATCGCGTCGGAGCCGTCGCCGCTGGCGGCGGTGGGGAACCGCACGTCGCGCACGGTCACCTCGGTGATGGTGGTCATGACTCTTCTCCGAACTTGAAGACCCGCTTCGGCAGCCGGTACGCCAGGTCGACGATGGTCTCGGCGGCCTCGTCCATGGGCAACCGGTGCTCGGCGACCAGCCGGGCCAGGTAGCCGGCGTCGACGCGGCGCGCCACGTCGTGGCGGACCGGGATGGAACAGAACGCCCGGGTGTCGTCGACGAACCCGGCCGTGTTGTAGAAGCCGGCGGTCTCGGTCACCGACTCCCGGAAGCGCCGCAGCACCTCGGGGGAGTCCAGGAACCACCAGGGAGCGCCGAGCAGCAGGGCGGCGTATCCACCGGCCAGCGGCGCCAGCTCCCGGGTGAAGGTGTCCTCGTCGAGGGTGTAGAGCACCACCCGCAGCCGGGGATCGTTGCCGTACGCGTCGAGCAGCGGGGCGAGCGCGTGCACGTACTCGGTGACCTGCGGGATGTCGCCGCCCACGTCGCGGCCGTGCCGGGCGTGCAGCCACCGGTTGTGGTTGCGCACCGCGCCCGGGTGCAACTGCATGACCAGGCCGTCGTCGAGCGACATCCGGGCGAACTCCAGCAGCATGTGGGCCCGGAACGCCTCGGCGTCACCCGGCTCCGCCGCGCCCCGCCGCGCCCGGTCGAACAGCGTCGCCGCGTCGGGACCGAGATCGAGGGTGCGGGCGGTGGGGTGGCCGTGGTCGGAGGAGGTGGCGCCGGCGGCGATGAAGGCGACCCGACGTGCCCGCAGCGCGGCCAGATAGCCGGCGTACGTTCCGGTGTCCTCTCCGGCGATCTCGCCGAGCCGGTCGACGTTGTCCGACCAGCCCTCGAAGTCCAGGTCCACCACGTTGTCGGGGCGGAAGGTGGTGACCACCCGCCCGCCCGGGCCGCCCCAGCCGTCGGCGGCGAGCTTGGCGTGCCGACCCAGGTCGTCCAGGGGCGACTCGGTGGTGGCGAGCACCTCGATGTTGAACCGCTCGAACAGGGCCCGGGGCCGGAAGCCGGGCTCGGCGAGCCGGGCCGCGAGGGCGTCGTACACCTGGTCGGCGGTGCCCGGGGTGAGCCGGGTGTCGACCCCGAACACCTCGGTGAAGGTCTGCTCCAACCACAGTCGCGACGGGGTGCCCCGGAACAGGTACCAGTGGTCGGCGAAACGACGCCAGATGCGTCGCCCGTCGGTCTCCACCGGGCTGCCGTCGCGACTGGGCACGCCCAGCTCGCCGGGGGAGACGCCCTGGCTGAGCAGCATCCGGGTGACGTAGTGGTCGGGCACGATGAGCAGCTGCGAAGGGTCGGGGAACGGCTGGTCCTCGGCCAGCAACGCCGGATCGACGTGCCCGTGCGGTGAGATGATGGGCAACCCCGCCACCAGCGCGTACAGCTCCCGGGCCAGCGCGCGTTGGCCCGGCTCGGCGGGGAGGAGCAGGTCGGGTCTGGTCGAGGTGGGCACGGGGAGCGGCTCCTGTGGTCGGTGTCAGTCGAGGGTGAGCAGGTCGGCCACCCGCACGGGGGCGCCGGTGTCGAAGGACCGGTTGGCGGCCAGGCCGGTG
This sequence comes from Micromonospora palythoicola, assembly GCF_036689795.1. Lineage (NCBI taxonomy): Bacteria > Bacillati > Actinomycetota > Actinomycetes > Micromonosporales > Micromonosporaceae > Micromonospora > Micromonospora palythoicola. The sequence continues at coordinate 129,578 of NZ_JBAGKI010000002.1, forward strand.
AGCAGGGCCAGCGCCCCGTCCCGGGCGGTCGCCGCGCGGTGCAGCGGATCGGGTACGCCGCCGAACAGCACCTGGGTCATCCGGGCGTCCGCCCCGCCGTGCCCGTGCCGGGTGTAGCCGTCGACCTCGATGCGTTGCGGCGGTGCCCAGAAGGGGCGCAGGGTCAGCGTGGCGGCACCACCCTCCTCGGCGGCCTGGTCGCCGTGCAGCGCGGCGCCCTTCAGCGCGCCGGCGGCGGCCGGGCTGACGAACTCGCTCTCGGTGACCTCCAGTTCGAGGCGGCCCCGGCTGCCGTTGACCATGACCCGGTATCCCTCCCAGGGCGCGTACGCGGTGAGGTGGTAGGTCATGGTCGCCCCGGTGGAGTAGGTGGCCAGTACCGCCATGTCGTCCTCGATGCTGACGCCGGGGGCGAAGACGTTGCGGTCGCGGTGGTAACCGTCCTCGGCCTCGGCGTCGAGGTAAAGCTCGCGCAGTCGGGGGTGCTCGGCCAGCCGCAACGCGAACGGGTCGTCGTCGGCGGCCGGCGACGCGTGCGCCCGGTCGTAGTCCCGAGCGTAGCCGTGCCGGCGGCCGTCGTCGCCGTAGAAGAACAGCCGGCCGGCCGCGTACACCTGCACCGGTGTGGCGTCCAGCCACCAGTTGACCAGGTCGAAGTGGTGGCTGGCCTTGTGCACCATCAGCCCGCCGGAGCTGGCCTTGTCGCGGTGCCAGCGGCGGAAGTAGTCGGCGCCGTGGCGTACGTCGAGCAGCCACTCGAAGTGCACCGAACCGATCTCGCCGACCGCGCCGTCGGCCAGCAGCCGGCGCAGCTGCTCGTGCAGCGGGTTGTAGCGGTAGTTGAAGGCGACCGTCACCCGTCGGCCGGTACGGCGTACCGCGTCGAGGATGCGCTGGCAGCGCGGCGCGTCGGTGGTCATCGGCTTCTCACAGACCACGTCGCAGCCGGCCTCAAGCGCGGCCACCACGTACCCGTCGTGGGTGACGTCCACGGAGGTCACCAGCACCACGTCGACGCGCTCCTTGGCCAGCATCGCGGTGAAGTCACTCGCGTGGTAGGTCGGCACGGGCCGGTGCCCCAGCTCACCCAGCCACCGGTTGTGGGCGTCCATCCTGGCCTGGTTGACGTCGGCGAAGGCGACCAGCTCGGCGGTGTCGGCGTGCTCGCGCACCAGCGCCCGGACGAACATCTCGGCACGGGCGCCGGTGCCGACCACGGCGTACCGGGCCCGGGTGCCGGGTTGCGGTGACACGGAGCGATCCTCCTCGATCTTTTTGCAAACCTTTGCATCGAAGTAAGCACGGTCGATCGGCTCGCGTCAACGAAGGCGGAAAAATCGGCGGCCTTTGCCCCGATTGAAGGGCTTACCTGTGCATGGCAAGCGGTCTGCTGAAACACAGCTGTAACCATCCACCGTTGACAGTGGCACAACCGTTTGCATTAATTGGCGGCACCGTGACCGCCGACACATCGACGAAGGGGGCCTGGATGCCAGTCACCATCAGGGACGTCGCCCGGGCCTCCGGCGTGCACATCTCCACCGTCTCCCGCACCTTCTCGGCGCCCCACCTGGTCAACCCGGAGACCCGGGTACGAGTGCTCGCGTGCGCAGAGGATCTGGGTTACCGGCCCAACCGCGCCGCCCGCGCACTCATCACCGGCCGCACCCACAACATCGGGCTGATCATCGCCGACATCGCCAACCCCTTCTTCCCGCCACTGATCAAGGCCGCGGAGAGCCAGGCCCGCCACCGCGACTACCACGTCTTCGTGGCCGACACCAACGAGGACGCCGCCGCCGAGGAGGAACTGGTCCACGCGCTGGCCAAGCAGGTCGACGGGGTGCTGCTGTGCAGCCCCCGGATGAGCAACAGCCTGATCGAGCAGCTCAGCCGGGAGGTGCCCCTGGTGGTGGTGAACCGGCAACTGGCCGGGCTGCCGTGCGTGCTGATGGACGTCGGTCAGGGCGCGCGGTCGGCGATCGAGCACCTCGCCGGGCTGGGCCACCGGGAGCTGGCACTGCTGGGCGGCCCGCGTGGTTCGTGGACCAGCCGGGAGATCCGGCGTGCCGCCAGCGCCGCCGCCCGGGCTGCGGGTGCGGACCTGACGGTCCTCGGTCCCAACCCGCCCACCGAGACCGGCGGTCTCGCCCAGGCGGAGCAGGTCCACCGGGCCGGCGTCACCGCCGTGCTCGCCTACAACGACCTGATGGCGATCGGTCTCCTGGAAGGGCTCGACGCACTCGGGGTCCGGGTGCCGCAGGAGGTCAGTGTCGTCGGCGTCGACGACATCTCGCTGAGCCGACTCACCCGCCCCAAGCTGACGACGGTGGCCACGCCAACCGCGGCCGCCGGCCGGACGGCCGTCGACATGTTGCTGCAACAGGACACCGATCTCCCGCGCACCACGCGGGGCGGCGGTGCCACCGTGGCAGTCGGCGTCCGTCGCACCACCGCACAGGTAATGCTCCAGACCGAGTTGGTCATCCGCGACTCCACCGGGCCGGGCCCCTACGCCGGCCGGGAACGTCCCGGAACCGCTGCCGCTGGCCCGGGCCCGCATCGCCGTGCGGACCCGGGCAACCCGGTCGTGGCCGCCGGTGACGTGGTCGCCTCCTAACGCCAAGGAGTGAGCGCACATGCACCCCGCAACACACCCCACCGCCAGCGCGCCCGACGGGCGCACCTACCGTACCCCCCTGCTCCGCCGCCGGTTGCTGCGCGGCCTGCTCGCCGCGGTCGTGACCCTGCCGCTGGTCGGCGCGGCGGCGGCCTGCGGCGACGACGCCGCGTCCGACGGGAAGACCAAGATTTCGATCTTCTGGTGGGGCGGTGACGCCCGGGCCCAGCTCACCGAGCAGGCGTTGGACCTCTACACCCAGAAGAATCCGGACGTCGTCTTCGAGAAGGTCTGGCAGGCCAACCAGGGCTACTTCGACAAGCTGGCCACCCTCACCGCCGGCGGCAACCCGCCGGACATCTTCCAGATCGACGACAACTTCCTCGCCGAGTACGCGGCCCGCAACGCGACCCTGGACCTGACGCCGTACCAGGAATCCGGTGACCTCGACACCACCAAGTTCCCGCCCAGCCTGCTCCAGTACGGGGTGGTCGACGGCAAGCTCGCCGGCGTGGCCGCCGGGGAGAACACCCAGGGCCTGGTCTACAACAAGACGCTGGTGACCGAGAACGGCCTGCCCGAGCCGACCACGGGGATGAGCTGGGAGGAGCACATCGCCTGGGCCGAGCAGGTCAGCGAGAAGACCGGCGTACCCGGCACCCAGGACCCCAGCGCCGACTACAAGGCGCTCTGGGTCTGGCTGCGCCAGCAGGGCAAGGACCTCTACGCCGGTACCGAACTCGGGTTCACCGTCGAGGACGTGACCAGGTGGTTCGAGCTGTGGAAGGGGGCCCGGGACCGGGGTGCCACGCCGACCCCGGACGTGATCCACGAGGGCAACGCCACCGACATCACCAAGCAGCTCGTGGTGACCGGCAAGTCGGCGACCTCCTGGGTCTGGGTCAACCAGATGCCGGAGTTGAAGAAGAACACCTCCGACGAACTCGGTGTCATCGCCTACCCGGGTGACCCGAGCGGCCAGTGGGCCCGCGCCTCGATGTACTGGTCGGTCTTCCGGGGCAGCAAGAACGCCGACATCGCGGTCGATGTGATCAACTTCCTGGCGAACGACCCCGACGCGGTCAAGCTGCTCGGCACCGACCGGGGCCTGCCGTCCAACCTGGACCTGCGCCGGGTGATCAGCGACGACACCACCGACGAGGCGATGAAGCAGTCCATCGCGGTGGAGACCGAGCTGGCCAAGACGTTCGGCGAGGCGCCGCAGGTGCCGATCAAGGGCCACAGCAAGGTCCGCGCCGAGTTGACCAAGGCCGCCGAGAACGCGCAGTACGGCCGGGCCACCCCCGCCGAGGCCGCCGCCCAGTTCGTCGAGGCATGCAAGGCGGCCATTGCCTCCTGACCCGCCGCACCACCCGGAGAGGAGCAGTTCGTGGCCCTGACCACGGCGCCCGACCCGACCCGACGCGGCACCGGATCCGTCCGGCCCGACGCCAACCGGCGCGGGACCGGACGGATCCGGCACGGTGAAGGTCTGGCCGGTTACGTTTTCCTGACGCCCTGGCTCATCGGTCTGATGGGCATCACGGCGCTACCCATGCTGTTGTCGCTGTACCTCAGCTTCACCAACTACGACATCCTCACCCCGTTGTCCGAGGTGGAGTGGGTCGGGCTGGCCAACTACGAGCGGATGTTCACAAGCGATCCGTCGTGGTGGCACTCGGTACGGGTCACGCTCAGCTTCGCCCTCATCGCCGTACCGCTGAAACTGGCCGCGGCGCTCGGGGTGGCCCTGCTGCTCAACCGGGCCTGGCGCGGAGTCGGGTTGTTCCGCGGCCTGTTCTACCTGCCGTCGCTGCTCGGCGGCAGCGTCGCCCTGGCCATCGTCTGGGTCAACATGTTCAACCGGGAGGGCGCGTTCAACTCGTTCCTCGCCCTGTTCGGCATCCAGGGCAAACCCTGGGTGAACGACCCGGACTGGGCCCTGGAGACGCTCATGGTGCTGGCCATCTGGCAGTTCGGCGCACCGATGGTGATCTTCCTGGCCGGCCTCAAGCAGGTGCCGACCGAGTTGTACGAGGCCGCCTCGGTCGACGGGGCCGGCCGGTTCCGGCAGTTCGTGAACGTGACCCTGCCGATGCTCTCCCCGGTGATCTTCTTCAACCTGGTGCTGGAGACCATCAACGGTTTCCAGGGTTTCACCGCCGCGTTCGTGCTCAGCAACGGCACCGGCGGGCCGGTCGACTCGACCCTGATGTACACACTCAACCTCTACATCACCGGCTTCACCGACCTGGAGATGGGCTACGCCTCCGCGATGGCCTGGGTGTTCCTGATCGCCATCGCGATCATCACGGTGGTCTTCTTCAGCACCGGCCGGTTCTGGGTGCACTACTCCGACGGGGAGGACCGCTGATGGTGGCCGGTACCGTCGCCCCGCCCGGAGCGACCCGCCCGCGACGGCCCCGCAGCCGCTCCTGGCTCCGGCTGGTCGTGCTGCTGGCCATCGTCGCGGTGGTGCTCTACCCGCTGTTCTGGATGATCGGCACCTCCGTCAAGTCGCAGGAGGAGATCGTCAACAACATCGGTCTGCTGCCCCGCGACTTCACCCCGGGCAACTACCCCGACGGGTGGACCAACTTCGACGTCAGCTTCGCCCGCTTCTTCCTCAACAGCGCCCTGGTCAGCCTGCTCACCGTGGTCGGCAACGCGGCGAGCTGCCTGCTCGCCGCGTACGCCTTCGCCCGGCTGAGATTCCGGCTGCGCGGGCTGTGGTTCGCCGTCATGATCGGCACCCTGCTGCTGCCGGGGCACGTGCTGATCGTGCCGCAGTACATCCTCTTCCGTACCCTCGGCCTGGTCGGCGGGGAATGGCCCTACCTGCCGCTGCTGATCCCGCAGTTCCTGGCCACGGAGGCGTTCTTCGTCTTCCTGATGGTGCAGTTCATGCGCGGCATCCCCCGCGAACTGGACGAGGCGGCCCGCATCGACGGCGCGAACGCGTTCGGCATCTTCCGGCACGTGATCCTGCCGCTGAGCCGGCCCGCCCTGGTCACCACCGCGATCTTCTCGTTCATCTGGACCTGGAACGACTTCTTCCGGCAGTTGGTCTTCCTGTCCGACCTGAGCGACTACACCGTCCCGGTGGCCCTGACCCTGTTCATCGACTCGACCAGCCAGAGCGCGGTCGGTCCGATGTTCGCCATGGCGGTGCTGTCCCTACTGCCGGTCTTCGGATTCTTCGTGGCCTTCCAGCGGATGCTCGTCGAGGGGATCAACACCAGTGGACTCAAGGGCTGACGCCCGCACCGGGCGGCACGAGCCCGGGCGGGACTGGCGGGACACCGTCAGCGACGCCGCCGACCTAGCGCTGCTGGGCATCCTGACCGTGCTCGCCGCGGCACCGGTGCTGACCGCCGGCGCCGCGATCGGCACCGCCAGCGCGGCCGTGCACGACTGGCTCACCACCGGCGGTTGGCCGCCCGCCCGGCGTACGCTGGCGCGCTTCGGACGGGCGCTGCTGCCGGGCGTACCGGCGGTCTTGGTCGCGCTGGCCGTCGCCGGGCTGCTCGTCGCGGACCTGGTCGCGGTGGCCACCGGCCGCGTCCCGGGCGGTACGGTGGCGCTGGTCGTCACAATCGCCGTCGCGGCGTCCCTGCTGGGCTACGCCGCCGCGATCGTGGTCGAGGTGGGGCGTGCCGGCGGCACCGGGTGGCGGTCGGCGGTCACCCGGGCCGCCCGCGCCTGCCTCGACCACCCCGCGAACTGGGCCGCGCTCGCCGGCACCGCGCTGGTCGTGGTCCTGCTGGGCGCGCTGGTCACGCCGGTGGCGGTGCCGATCCTCGCCGGGTACGCGCTGGCCGCCGTGCACGCGGTCGCCCGCCGTCGACACGTCAGCCGGGTGGAGCTGTCGTGACCGACCCACAGCTTTCCGTCGACGGTACGCCGGTGGCCCGGTACGTGCTCGCCCCCGACCTGGACGTCCGGCACGGGCCCCGGCCGTACCTGCATCCGGTGCGCACCCTGGCCGGCACCCCGGTCACCGACGCGCTGCCCGCCGACCACGTGTGGCACCTGGGGGCGTCGCTGGCCGTGCAGGACGTGGCCGGCACCAACCTGTGGGGCGGGCGGACGTACGTGCGCGGCACCGGTTACACCTGGCGCGCCGACCACGGTCGAATCGTGCACGTCGGCTGGGAGGACCTGGCGACCGACCGGCTCGACCACCGGTTGCACTGGTGCGACCCGGCAGGTCGGGTGCTGCTCACCGAACGGCGGGTGCTCGCCGCCTCGGCGGTACCCGGCCACGACGGCGCGTGGCGGCTCGACCTGACCAGCACGCTCACCGCACCCGCCGACCGCGACATCACGCTGGGCAGCCCGGCCACCAACGGCCGCCCCGGCGGCGCGGGCTACGGCGGGTTCTTCTGGCGCGCGGTGGCAGCCGAACCGCCCGAGATCCTCACCGCCCGGCTGACCGGCGAGGAGCAGGTCAACGGGTGCGCCGAACCGTGGGTGGCGATGCGGGCACAGGCACCGGAGGGTGGCGGGTACACCCTGGTCTTCAGCGGTCTCGGTGACGGCGACAGGTGGTTCGTCCGGACCGCCATGTATCCGGGGGTCTGCGTGGCCTTCGCCTTCGAACGGACCCTGACCATCCCGGCCGGCACCAGTCGACGCGGTCACCACCGGGTGGCCGTCGCCGACGGCCAACTCGACCGGGAGACCGCCGCCGCCCTCGCCGAGCACTGACCACCGGCTCGGCCCTGCGCGCCGGCTCGCGCCTGCGAGGTTCCTGGCTCACGAAATGCGGCATGTCGCGGTGTCCCGAGCGCCGGAAACCGCGACATGCCGCAACTCGCAGGCGCCGGGCGCGGGGCGCGGGCGAGACGTCGGGGGTTCAGGTTCCGGCGGGGTCGTGCGGGCGGCAGGAGGAGCGGACGACCAGTTCGGTGGGCAGCCGGATGTGGGTGTCCCGCTCGACGCCGGCGATCAGGTCGATGAGCAGGCGCAACGCCTCGGCGCCCATCCGCTGCAACGGCTGCATTATCGTCGTCAGCGGCGGATTCACCAGCGCCGATTCCGGGATGTTGTCGAAGCCGATCACGGAGATGTCGTCGGGGACCGACAGGCCCATGCTCCGGGCGACGTTGATGGTGGAGATCGCGGAGAGGTCGTTTCCGGCGAAGACCGCGGTCGGGCGGTCGGGCAACGAGAGCAACTCGGCGGCGGGCTCGGCGGCGCTGTCGACCCGGAACCCGCCGACCCGGACCAGCCGCTCGTCCACCGTCACGCCCGCGTCGGCCATGGCCTGCCGGAAGCCCGCCTCGCGGAGCCGGGACGATTCGAGGTCGGCGCGTCCGCTGATGTGCCCGATGCGGCGGTGGCCGAGGGACAGCAGATAGTTGGTCGCCAGGACGGCGCCGGCGAAGTTGTCGGAGTCGACTGTCGGCAGCCCCGACGGGCCGGTGTGCGGGTCCACGGCCACGACGTGGAAGCCCTGCTTGGTCTCCACCACGGTCGGCGTGACGATCACCGCCCCGTCGATGAGCGTGCCGGACAACCGGGCCAGCGAGCGGCGTTCCCACCCCACGGCCGTCCCGGCGCCGTCGCCGCCGGAGTACGCCAGCAGTTGGTAGCCGGTGCCGGCGACCTCCACGCTGGCGCCCTTGAGCAGTTCGGTCGAGAACGGCTCGAACTCGGCGACCAGGATGCCGAGCACGTTGGTGCGATGGCTGCGCAGGCTCTGCGCCCCCAGGCTCGCCTCGTAGCCGAGTTGACGGATGACCTGCTGGACCCGTTCCACGGTCGCCTGTGCCACTCCGTAACGGCCATTCACCACCTTGGAAACGGTCGCCACGGAGACGCCGGCCGTGCGGGCCACGTCCGACATCTTGACACGCTGGGGAAACGCCACGCCGATGATGATAGAGGGCCGGCGGGCAGGTTACGCAGACGAGTCGAAAACGTTATCGACACCGATTGACACTGGATTACCTTGCTGAAAAACTCGCTCAGGCCGAGCACCCGACTGACTGGTCGAGGAGACATCGATGGCTATAAAGCGCCGTGCAACCACCTTTCTAGCGCTGTCCATGACAACCGCACTACTCGTCGCCGGCTGCGGCGGCGGGGGCGAGAGCGAGGCACCTGCCGAGAGCGAGCTGTACAAGAACCCGGTGACGCTGACCTGGTGGCACAACGCCTCCCAGGACGGTCCCGGTAAAGAGTACTGGGCGAAGGTCGCCAAGGACTTCAATGCGCTGCACCCCACGGTCACGATCGAGATCGAGGGCATCGAGACCAACCAGCTCCAGCGCACCCGGCTCCCCGCCGCGCTGCTCAGCAACGACCCGCCGGACATCTTCCAGGCGTGGGGCGGTGGCGAGATCCGCGAGCAGGTCGAGGCCGACTACCTCAAGGACATCACCGACCAGGTCAAGGACGAGGTTGCCAACATCGGCAGCGCGGTCGAGATCTGGCAGGTCGACGGCAAGCAGTACGGCCTGCCGTACCGGATGGGCATCGAGGGCATCTGGTACAACAAGGACCTGTTCCAGCAGGCCGGCATCACCGCGCCGCCGGCCACCTTCGACGAGCTGAACGACGCGGTCACCAAGCTCAAGGCGATCAACGTCATCCCGATCGCGGTCGGCGCCGGTGACAAGTGGCCCGCCGCGCACTGGTGGTACAACTTCGCGCTGCGTGCCTGCTCGGTCGACACGCTGCGCAAGGCCAGCCTCGAGAACAACTTCGACGACCAGTGCTTCGTCAAGGCCGGTCAGGACCTGAAGGCGTTCATCGACACCAAGCCGTTCCAGCCCAACTTCATCGCCACGCCGGGTCAGAACGACCCGACCAGCGCCAACGGTCTGCTGGCCAACGGCAAGGCCGCGATGGAACTGATGGGTGACTGGAACAAGGGCACCCTGGACACCGTCACCGAGGACCAGGAGGCGCTGAACAAGTTCATCGGCTGGTTCCCGGTTCCGGCCATCACCGGTTCCGCCGGTGACCCGAAGGCGGCCCTGGGCGGCGGCGACGGCTTCGCCTGCGCCAAGAACGCCCCGGCCGAGTGCGTCGAGTTCCTCAAGTACATCGTCAGCCCCGAGGTGCAGAAGGGCTACGCCGAGACCGGCACCGGCCTGCCGGTCGCCAAGGGTGCCGAGGACGGCGTCAAGGACCCGGCGCTGAAGTCCATCCTGGAGGCCACCACCAGCGCCACCTACGTGCAGCTCTGGCTGGACACGGCGTTCGGCAGCACCGTCGGCAACGCGATGAACGACGCGATCGTCGCCATCTTCGCCGGCAACGGCACCCCCGAGCAGGTTGTCGAGGCCATGAAGGCGGCCGCGCGCAAGTGACCTCGACCAATCCGACCCTGGACCTCGCCGGCGGCGCATCCGCGCCGCCGGCGGGACCCCGGCCCGCCCGACGCTCGTCAGCTCGGGTCGCCGAGACCCGACGCAAGTGGTACGAGATCATCGGGCTCACCACGCCAGCCGTCATCGTCTATGTGATGTTCGTGCTGGTCCCGATGGGCTTCGCCTTCTACTACAGCCTGTTCCGCTGGCGTGGCGTGGGACCACCCACCGACTACGTCGGCTTCGACAACTACGTCCTGGCGTTCCAGGACCCGATCTTCATCGACGCGCTGCGCAACAACGCGATAATCGTGTTCGGGTCACTGCTGATCCAGGGGCCGATCGCCCTGGGTGTGGCCCTGCTGCTCAACCGCAACTTCCGTGGCCGTACGCTGTTCCGCCTGCTGGCCTTCGTGCCGTACGTGCTGGCCGAGGTCACCGTCGGCATCATGTGGAAGCTGCTGCTGTCCGACGCCGGCACGGTCAACGCGATGCTGGAGTCGCTGGGGCTGGGCAGCCTGGTGCAGGCGTGGCTCGCCGACCTCGACGTGGTCATCTGGACGATGCTGGCCGTGCTCACCTGGAAGTACGTCGGCTTCGCCATCATCCTCCTGCTCGCCGGCCTGTCGAACGTGCCGCAGGAGCTGAACGAGGCCGCCGCCATCGACGGCGCGAGCTGGTGGCAGATCCAGCGTCACGTGACGCTGCCACTGCTGGGACCGACGATCCGGATCTGGATGTTCCTGTCCATGATCGGCTCGTTGCAGGTCTTCGACGTGATCTGGGTGACCTCCGTGCCCGCGGTGCGGTCGCTCGGCGCGTCGGCGACCATGGCGACGTACATGGTGGACAACGGGTTCTTCGCCCGCCTGTGGGGCTACGGCAACGCGGTGGCGGTCATCCTGTTCGCCATCTCGTTCGTCGCGGCGGTGCTGTTCCAGCGCTTCCTCCTGCGTCGTGACATCGAGGGCGCCATCACCAGAAGGGCAAACTGATCGTGGCCGCGAACGCCGTCCTGCCTCCGACCGCCAAGCGTCGCCCGATCTCGTGGGGGAACCCGCTCACCTACGCGCTGGCACTCGCGGTCGCCGCAGTGTCGATCACTCCGGTGGTCTACGTGATCGTGGGCGGGTTCCGTACCACGCCGCAGATCGTCGCCGATCCGGCCGGCCTGCCCGACCCGTGGGTCTGGGACAACTACTCCCGGGTGCTGACCCAGAGCGACTTCTGGCGGCAGGTGTTCAACAGCGCCGTGGTGTCCCTGGGCACCACCATCGGCGTCGTGGTGCTGGGGGTCTGCGCCGCGTTCGTGCTGGCCCGCTACACCTTCCGGGGCCGGGAGGTGCTCTACACCTTCTTCACCCTGGGTCTGCTGTTCCCGGCCGGAGCGGCGATCCTGCCGCTCTACCTGATGCTGCGTGACCTCAATCTGATCAACTCGTACTACGCGGTGATCCTGCCGCAGGTCGCCTTCGCGTTGCCGCTGACGATCGTGATCCTGCGTCCGTTCCTCACCGCCATCCCTCGCGAGTTGGAGGACGCTGCCGCGATCGACGGCACCGGTCGGCTCGGTTTCCTCTGGCGCATTCTGCTGCCCCTGTCGCGGCCCGCGCTGGTCACCGTCGGTATTCTCGCCTTCGTCACCAGCTGGAACGCGTTCCTGCTGCCGCTGCTCGTGCTCGGTGACGCGAGCCTGCACACCCTGCCGCTGGGCGTGCAGAACTTCTCCAGCCAGTACACCTCCGACACGGCGGGAATTCTCGCCTTCACCTCGCTGGCGATGTTGCCGGCACTTATTTTCTTCACGTTCGCCGAGAAGCAGATCGTCGGTGGCCTCCAGGGCGCGGTCAAGGGCTGAGCGGCAGCGGCACCAACACAAAGGGGTAACACAGCATGACTGAGGTCCGCGAAGTCGTGGGCGGGCCGGCGCCGGTGCCGGCCCAGACAGGATCGGGCCACGGCCGGCCCGACCGGTACGGGTCCGATGGCGAGACGCGCGTACGTGAACTGCTCGGTCGGATGACGATCGAGGAGAAGGTCGCGCAGCTCGTCGGCTTCTGGGAGAAGGCCGAGGGTGAGGCCGTCGCGCCGCTGCAGGGCGAGTTCGGCGACATCGGCCGGCTCGAGGACTTCTCCCGGCACGGGCTCGGTCACCTCACCCGCGCCTACGGCACCCGGCCCGTCGAGGCCGTGTCGCGGGCGTCATGGCTGTGGAAGTTCCAGTCCGACCTGGTGACGGGAACCAGGCTCGGCATCCCCGCGATCGTGCACGAGGAGTGCCTGACCGGACTGTCGGCGTGGAAGGCGGCGACCTTCCCCACCCCGCTGGCGTGGGGTGCCGCCTTCGACCCCGACCTGGTCACCGAGATGGCCGCGGCGATCGGGGCGTCGATGCGGGCGCTCGGCGTCCACCAGGGGCTCTCCCCGGTGCTCGACGTGATCCGCGACCCCCGGTGGGGGCGGGTCGACGAGTGCATCGCCGAGGATCCCTATCTGGTCGGCACGCTGGGCACCTCGTACGTGCGCGGGCTGCAGTCGCAGGGCGTGCACGCCACCCTCAAGCACTTCGTCGGCTACTCCGCCTCCCGCGCCGGGCGCAACTTCGCGCCGGTGCACGCCGGCCCGCGCGAACTGGCCGACGTGCTGCTCGTACCGTTCGAGATGGCGATCCTCGACGGCGACGCCCGCTCCGTGATGCACTCGTACGCCGAGATCGACGGGGTGCCCGTGGCCGCGGATCCGACGCTGCTCACCGGGTTGCTCCGGGACCGGTGGGGCTTCGACGGCACGGTGGTGGCCGACTACTTCGGTGTGGCGTTCCTGAACCTGCTGCACCAGGTCGCCGGTGACCACGCGGACGCGGCCGTGCAGGCGCTGACCGCCGGTGTCGACATCGAGCTGCCCACCGGCGACGCGTACCTGACCCTCGCGGAGTCGGTGCGGGCCGGCCGGATCGACGAGTCGGTGATCGACCAGGCGGTGCTGCGGGTGCTGCGGCAGAAGCTGGACCTCGGGCTGCTGGACGCCACCTTCACCGACGAGCCGGTCCAGGCGGTCGACCTCGACTCGCCCGAGCACCGGGCGATCGCCCGCCGCCTCGCCGAGAAGTCGATCGTCCTGGTCGCCAACCAGGACGCGTTGCCGCTGCCGGCGGGCCGCCGGATCGCGGTGATCGGGCCGAACGCGGACCGGCAGGGTGCTCTCTTCGGCTGCTACTCCTTCCTCAACCACGTGCTCGTACAGCATCCCGACGTGGAGGCCGGCATCGAGGTGCCGAGCGTGCTCGACGCGCTGCGCGCCGAGTTCGGCCCGGAACTCGTCACCTCGGCCCTCGGCTGCGCGGTCGACGACGACGACCGCTCCGGCTTCGAGGCGGCGGTCGCCGCGGCGTCCGCCGCCGATGTCGCCGTCCTCGTCGTCGGCGACCACGCGGGCCTGTTCGGGCGCGGCACGGTCGGCGAGGGATGCGACCGGGACGATCTGGAGCTGCCCGGTGTGCAGCGGGAACTGGTCGAGGCGGTGCTGGCGACGGGCCGACCCGTCGTCCTGGTGCTGCTGACCGGCCGGCCGTACGCGATCGACTGGGCGCTGAGCCGCTGCGCGGCGGTGGTGCAGACGTTCTTCCCCGGTGAGGAGGGCGCCGGCGCGATCGCCGGCGTGCTCTCCGGACGGGTCAACCCGTCGGGCCGGCTGCCGGTCAGCCTGCCCCGGTCAGCGGGGGCGCAGCCGTACTCGTACCTGCATCCGACGCTCGGTGACGGCAACGAGGTGACGAACCTGCTGGCGACGCCCGCCGCACCGTTCGGCCACGGGCTGTCGTACACGACCTTCGGGTACACGGACCTGACGGTGCCGGCCACGGTGCCGACCGACGGGGCCCTGGCGGTGAGCGTGTGCGTCACCAACACCGGCGCGGTGGCCGGCGACGAGGTGGTGCAGCTCTACGGCCGGGACCTGGTGGCGTCGGTGACCCGACCGGTGGCGCAGCTGCTCGGCTACCAGCGGGTCCACCTGGCCCCGGGCGAGTCGGTCACCGTCGCGTTCACGGTGCCCACCACCCGGCTGGCCTTCTCCGACCGGACGCTCACCCGCGTGGTGGAGCCCGGTGCCGTCGACCTCTGGGTCGGCACCAGCGCACGCCGTGACGTGGCGGCCTCGACCACCCTGGTGGGCGACGTCGCACCGGTCACCAACGCCTCCGCCCGCTGGACGACCGCCGAGATCAGCTGAGTCCGTGCCGGCCGGCCACCGCCGCGATGGTGGTCGACCGCGTGATCCAGGGCAGTTCCCGATGGTCGGGAACTGCCCTGGTGCACCTGCGCCGCGCGGTGACCGCACGACTCAGGTGGCACGCCTGCGGCGGCGGTTGGTCGGCTTCGCACCGACCTTCGGTGCGGCCGGACGGCCCGGCTCGTCGCCGTTTCCGGTCGTGACGGCCTTCGGCGTGTCGGCCCGCGCCCCCGGACTGGTGGCACCGTCGACCGGCGGCGGGTACCGGCGCAGCATCCAGGTCTGCTGCCCGAGCGAGAAGAGGTTCGTGGTCACCCAGTAGATGATCACGCCGATCGGGAAGATCAACCCGGAGACGAGCAGCGAGGCAGGGATGCCGTAGAGCATCAGCCGCTGCACCAGCCGCTGCGGCGGATCCGTGGCCCAGCCGCTGCGCAGGATCAGCTGCCGGCTGGACAGGTAGGTCGTGACGACCATCGTGGCGACCAGCACGGCGGCCACGATCCGGACCGTGGCGCCGTCGGCCCCGAGCAGGGCCAGATCCCGCCCTGTGGAGCCGAAGGTACCCGCGATCGGGGCGCCGAACAGCGTGGCCGACGAGGCGCTGTCGAACTGGGTGACGGTCCAGCCGTACAAGGTCTTCAGCTGCTCCGGCATCGTCGGCTTGAGATGGCGCAACACGTGCAGCAGGCCGAGGAACACCGGGATCTGCACCACCATCGGCAGGAAACCCATCAGTGGGTTCGCCTTCTCCGCCCGGTAGAGCTCGACCAGTTCCCGCTGCAGGGTCTCCCGGTCGTCGCGGTGCCGGGTTCGGAGTTCGGCGATCCTCGGCTGCAACGCCTGCACCGCCCGTTGCGAACGGATCTGTTTGACGAAGACCGGGAGCAGGACGACCCGGACGGTGAGCACCAGGAAGACGATGCCCAGCACCCAGGACCAGTCGGTGCCCAGCGCGGACGCGTCGCCGAGCAGCCGCTGCCAGGCGCTGTGCCAGAACAGCAGGATCGCGGAGATGGCATGGTAGATCACGGACATGAGAAAACCCCTCGACGTGCGACTACGACTGATGCGAGCAGGAACGGTCACCAGCGGTCGCCGACGAGCGGCAGGAAGTGGGTGAGGTGAGGCTCAGGCGACCGCGAGGGTCGCCGTGGTGGGGGCTCTGGGGCGGGCCCGGCCGGCGGCGTCCGGATCACGGTGGCGGGGTACGCCGGTACGACCGGAGCGTTCCCGCAGCATCCGACGGGTGATCCGCAGGTCGGGGTCGGCCACCAGTGCGGGGATCAGGGCCGCGGCGGCCAGCAGGGCGGTCAGCAGTGCGCCGGTCACCGCCGCCGTGCCGGAGAGCATGCTGGTGGCACCGACGTCGGCCAGTACGCCGACGAGGTACCAGAGCAGGCCGAGCCCGATCACCGGGCAACCATATCCGGTCGGCGCCACCGGCGGTGTCCGGGAATCGCCGCCCGCCGCGACGCGGCCGGTCGCGGCCCCCGCCTCAACCGTGCGGGTCCGGTTCGGCGCGCAGCGCGGCGGTGGCCCGCACCGCCTTGACGATCGCCGGGATCGCTCCGATCAGCAGCACCAGCGCCCAGACGATCGCGATGACCGCGAAGACCACGGCGCCCACGGAGTCGAGGATGCTGACCAGGATCACCGGCACCAGGCCGTGCAGGAACCCCAGCACCACGGTGCCGAGCAGACTGGTCAGGATCAGCAGGACCAGGCCCTTGTTCTGCAGGAACTTCGGCTGGGCCAGGATCAGCAACCCGGCCCAGGCGAGCTTGAGCAGCAGCACCAGGCCGAGCAGCGCCGCGGCGTCACCGACCGGGAAGAACCCCCACAGTGCCAGGTACGCGAGCGTGCCGAACGGCGGCGCCAGGAACAACGACACCATGATCATCAGCTCGATGAAGGCGAGCACCAGCGCCAGCAGGGCCACGAGGATCAGGACGATCGAGAAGATCAGGGTGGCGACGCCCTGGATCCGGCCGTGCAGCCGCTCCGGCAGCACCAGGCCCAGGCAGAACAGCCCGGTCGTCCAGAGCGCCGCCGCGTCGATGAGCGCCAGGTAGCCCGTACCGCGGCCGGACGGCTCGCTGACCTGGCGTACGTCGCCGACCTCGACACCGAGGTCGGCGGCGCTGCCGGCCAGCTCCGCGCCGGCGTCGCCGCCGCCGAGCAGCAGCCCGGCGCCCACCTCCACGCCCACCGCCAGCACCAGCGCCAGCATCGCCAGCAGCAGGAACGGCCTGCGCAGCCCACCCATCCCAGCCCCCTCGCCTCAGTCCCGCGCGATCGTGACGAGGCACCCGGCCGGGCAACTCACCAGCACCGTGGTGGCCCGGTCGACGGCGACGCGGGCCACCGCGCCGCTGCCGTCGGCGGCGGGTTCCACCTCGTCGGTGACGGTGAAGTCGGCGTCACCCGGGGCCGTCGCCCGCACGCTGAACGCCTGCGGACCGCGCAGGATCAGCGTGCGCAGTCCGCCCGGGTCGGCGACGCGCAGTTCGCAGCGGCCGTCGACGACCAACTGCCCGGTGGCCGCCAGGCAGTCCGCGTCCACACTGGCCGGATCGACGGCGCCGCGTCCGCCACCGGCCCGGCCCAGCAGCTCGATGAGCGGATGCCGGGCAGTCGGGTCGCCCCGGTCGTCGCTGCCCGCACCGACCGCCACCGCGAACAGCACCACCAGCAGTACGCCGAGCGCCGCCAGCAGTGCCTTCTGCTGTCCGCTCACCGCCGCCCTCCGTTCACGGTCACCGCTGGTCCTCCGACCCGACCTCGGTGAACCGCAACTGGTCGACGCCGGCGAAGTAGCGGTTCGTGCTCTGCGTCTTGCCGATCACGACCAGGGTGACCTCGTGCGTCCCGGGGCCGAGCCGCACCCGACCCACGTCGACCCAGTCGGTGACCCGCACCTTCGGACTGAAGCCGATGAACGGGTCGCCGACCTGCCGGCCGTCGATCAGGAAGACCGTGTTGGCGTAGTCGAACGAGGTGGTCAGTACGGCGGAGAACTGCCAGGTCGCCTCGGCGGGCAGCTCAACCGTCACGGTCATCCGGTCGTTCACCGCACGACCGAGGAAGAACAGTTGGGCGTCCTGCGACCAGGTCACCTCACAGCAGTTCGGCTGCACCTGCACGCTGGCCCCGGAACCCGACGGCGACTCGACCCGCGTCCCGGTCGCCAGGGTCTCCGCCTCGACGGTCACCACCTGCGCCTGCGGCGGTGGCTCGTCGCCGCGGGTCACCAGGAACACCACCACCGCCGAGACCACCAGCACCAGCGCCGCCGCCGCGGCGATCCAGGGCCAGGGCGTACGCTTCGGCGGCGCCACCGCGCGTACCTCGTAGGTGACCCGGCCGCTGGAGCGGGAACTCTCCTCCGGCGCGGTGTTCGCCGAGTACGCGAACCCCGTCATGTCGTAGCGCCGGGGCGGGGTGCCCGGCGGCACGGCCAGGCGGACCAGGAACGACACCGAACCCTGGGCCGGTACCACCCGCTGCGGCTCGGTGACGGTGAACCACGGCCGTTGGGTGCCCTCGCCGGGCGCCACGTCGAACACCACGGTGTCCGGCGCGACGCCCGGGTTGGAGACGGTGAAGGTCAGCTCACCGGCGTTGCGGGCGTCCAGGGTGAACTGCTCGGCGGCGGCGACGACGGTCCATTCGGTGCTCATGACGGCTCCTCGGGAGCGGAAACGGCGGATGACGGTGCGACGACGGGTGACGGCACGCTGGCCCGTCCGACCGCCCGCTCGGCCGGGGCGTCGCCGACCGTGACCTCGGCGGTGACGGCGGCCGGCTTCTCCGCCGCCACGATCCGGTCGACCAGGGCCAGCTGGTCGGCGGCGGCCGGGGGCACCCGGACGACCAGGTGGAACGGTCGATCGGCTGGCTCGTCGAGGACGAACCCGGTGGCTCCGGTGGCCAACTCCAGGGCGGTACGCAGACCGTCCGGGGTGCCCCGCCAGGCGGCCAGCGCGGCGCCGTGCGTCACCAGATCCCGAAGCCGGTTCAGCGGCAGCGGCAGCGGGACGTCCCGCCGGGGCGCGGTGACCAGATGGTCCATCGCGACCCACCGGGCCAGGTACGCCACCATCGGCGCCGGTGCCCGGTACGGCGCGAAGAGCGCGTCGATCTCGGTGAGCACCGCCTCGTCCGGGGCGTGCAACGCCTCCATCACGTCCAGCAGCGCCCCCAGCACGCTGCCCGGCCCGGCCGCCCGCTGGTAGGCCGCGGGCAGCAGCCGCTCAATGCCCGCTCGTCGCATCCTGCCGCACCACCTCGATGTCGTGCTCGCCGGAGCAGAGCAGCCAGGTGTCCGGAACGGTCACCACGTCGGCGGTGGCCTGGTTGGCGCTGGCCGACCACTCCGTCGCGTCGCCGCTGCGGTGCACGCCGCGTTCCCCGCCGGCCAGCACCAGGCGGTCCGCCGCGCCGGTCGCGGCGACCGTGTCCACCGGCATGAACCGGGTCCGGTCGCGCAGCGGCAGCCCGCAGTTGACCGACACCGACGTCCACTGCGGCTGTGCGGACAGCGTGTCCAGTCGCAGCACCCCGCCGCTCTGGGTCGCGGCCAGCGCGAGCGGGCCGCTGAAGGCGAGGTCCCGGCAGGTGCCGCCGAGCCAGCCCGCCGACAGCGCCTGCCACTTCACGTCGGATTCGAACAGCCGGGCGCGGAAACAGCCCTGGCCGGGTCGCTTCGGATCCGGTTCGCCGGTACCGCTCCACAGCAGGGTGGCCGGTCCGTCGTACTGCACGGCGAGGACCCGGTTGTCCACGTTGGCCAGACCCACGTGGCTGAAGCTGCCGGGGCGACCGGCGTTGCCGGACAGGTACACCCCGAAACCGGCCTGGGCGGCCACCGCCACCCCGGCCGCGCCGCGCTCGGAGACGAACGCCCGCACCGCGTAGAAGCCCCGGTCGGCGTCGGCGGGGTCGACCAGGATCTGCAACGGCACCGAACCGGGCAGCAGGGACACCTCGTACAGGCCGGTGTCGGTGGCGAGCAGCAGCGCGCCCGCGCCGTCCCGGTCGATCCAGGCCAGGTCGCCGACCCGCGAGTCCAGGTCGGCCAGCAGCGACCAGGTCTCACCCAGATCCGTGCTCAGGTGCACCCGGGAGCCGCCGTCGCTGCGTACGGTCGCCACCGCCACCGAACCGGCCCGCGGCACGATGCCCGGTCGCACCGGCGCGGGCGCCGGCACCACCCGCTGCACGGTCTCCCCGTCGTCGAAGCGTCCCGCCGGCTCCCAACCGGCCCCCGCGTTCGTCGAGCGGAACAGCACCGCCCCACTGCCGGCGTACCAGGTGCGCGGCTGGTACTGGTCGGCCGCGAGGGTACGCACGTGACTGTCGGGTGTCTCGTCGACCTCGAACCGCACCGACTCGACGTAGCGCACCCCCGGCTCGGCGTGTTCCAGCAGGCGGTACACGTTGGACGCCCGCAGTGGCTCGCCGAAGGCCCACCCGGTCGGGTTGAGCGTGCTCGGCAGCGGGCTGAGCGTCTGGTGCAGGCGGTCGTGGATGCGTCGGCGTACCGCCTCGACGTCCTCCTCCCGGCGGACCACCACCCGGGCCCGGATCGACACCGCCTTGTACCGCGCCCAGCTGGCCCGGCAGGCGGTCCCCAGCGAACGGCGGCGCTCCAGGTCCGCCTCGACCCGCAACCGGACCTCCTCGACCTCGTGTTCCCGCAACACCGACACCGGCAGTCGGCCGCCGGGCCGCGCGCCGTCCGGCACCTGCGGCACCAGTACCACCTCCACCTCGCCGGGGCGGGCGAAGCTGTAGACGGCGGCCCGGGTGAAGGCACGGGCCCGGGTCACCCCGCCGGAGGCGGTGGCCAGCACCTCGAAGTCCCGGGCGGTCACCGCGCGCTGCTGGGCGAAGAAGGCGTACGGCCCGCGCAGCAGCACCGACTCCATGGCCTCCAGCTCCCGCCCACCGGCCGCCGGCAGTGGGTTGACCACCTTCACCCCCGGCAGCGGGTCACGCAGGCTGGTCAGGGTGCCGGCGGCCACGTTGCCGGCCGGTCCGCCGCCCGCGCGGTACCACAACCGGACCTGCCGGCCGGCCGGTGGCACCGCCGCGACCGCGCCGTCGCCGGAGTGCGCCGTCCCGTCGTCGGTGACCCGCAGGTCCAGCGCCGGTGCGAAGGTCACCGTGCCGGAGCACCGGTCCACCAGGTACGCCTTGTCCTGCGGCCCGAGCCCGGCGAAGCTGTCCACCGCACGCCAGATCTCGAAGGTGCGCCCGTCGTGTTCCCGAGCCGCGGCACCCAGCTCCACCGAACCGGTCGGCACCTCGACCCCGAGCAGCAGGTCCAGTGGTTCGGCGGTACGCGCCAGCGGCGCCCGCCCGGCGCGCAGCACCTGCCCCGGCTGTCCGGTGCCGACGCCGAGCAGTTCCGCCTCCACCGGCTCGCAGTGGTGCATCCGGACGGTCACCTCGCGCTGCCCGGCGGCGAGCAGCGCCGGCTCGCAGGTGACGAAGACCACCGGCCGTGGGTCGGCCCCCCGGGCGGCGGCCACCCGGGTGCCGGCGGGGATCCGCAGCGGGGCCTCGTCCGGGCCGGTGCGGGTGAACCGGACGTCCGCCCAGGCCGCCGCCGGTGGGTGTCGGGTCACCCCGAGCAGGTTGAGGAAGGCGACGTACGCCTTCTCCGGCAACTGGTTCAGCCGGTAGATCATCACTTCGGTGAGGTGCGCGAACGCCTCCAGCAGCGCGACACCGGGGTCGTGCGCGGACAGGTCGGTCCACCCGGGGCAGGACTGCCGGATCCGGTCCCGGGCCTCGGTGACCAGGTCGAGGAAGCTCCGGTCGTCCAGGTGCGGCACGGGCAGCGTCATCGTGCCTCCTCGATGTCCGGGCCGGTGGTCGGCCCGCCGGGCGGGTCGTCGTCGGCGGGCAGCAGGTCGACCGAGAAGACCAGCTGACCGGGGGTGAGGCTGGCCCGGATCCGGTAGTCCAGCCGGATCACCAGCCGCCACGGGTCGTCGGGATCCGGTCCGGCGTCGACGTCGAGCACGTCGATGCGGTGTTCCCAGCGCGCGATGGCCGCGCGGACGTAGTGGATGGCCAGCCCGGCGGTGGTGTCGTCGTTGGGCGCGAAGACCAGCCGGTGCAGGCGGGAGCCGTACCCGGGTCGCATCAGCCGCTCGCCCGGCGTGGTCGACAGCAGCAGGAACAGCGCCTGGCGTACCGTCTCGTCGCCGTCGGTCATCGCCAGGCCGCCGGCCGCGGTCAACCCGAGCCCACCGCCCTGACCCGGGTCGAAGCCGGCACCGACGAACCGGATCGCCCTCACTTGTCGGCCCCCACGAAACGCTGCCGGGGGTCGCGTACCCGGTAGGTGAACTGGCCGGGCGGGCTGCCGTTGGTGAACCCGGACAGGTGCGACAGCACGATCCGCCGGCCGCTGACGCGCACCCAGTCGCTGTAGCCGGCCCGCACCGCCTCGGTGCCGGTGCACGGCTTGACGGTGGCGCCGTAGTTCGGACAGGCGACGATCTCCCGCCCCTTCGGGTCGTCGGCCACCAGCACCGGTACGCCGGCCACCGTGACCCAACCCTGGGACGCCCGGTTGCGGACCCGGCCGTCGTGGCTGCACCTGATCACCGAGTCGCGGTGGATCCAGCGCATCAGCTGCCTCCTTCGTGGTGGGCGCGGGCGAGCGCCCGGGCCTGCTCGGCGGCGGTCCGCGCGTCCTCGACGGCCTCGGCGTGCAGGAAGTCGACGCTGCGAGCCCGGACGACCATCGCCCGACCCGGCGCGGACAGCACGAGATCCGTCGCGGCGTGCAGGGTGGCCAGCTGCGGGGTCAGTTCCAGCCAACTGCCGGCGTCGGTGCTCAGCCGCAGGCTGCGCGCCACGTCGTCGACAACCACCTGCTGACCACCGGCGGTACGCAGCGACCAGCGCCGGGCCCGCCCGTCGTCGACCCCGGTGTCGTACGGCTCGACGGTGCCGAACAGCGAGCCGAGCACCACGCCGGCGGTCGGCTCACCACCGGGCAGCGCCACCAGCACGCTGTCCTGCGGGTCGGGCAGCGCGACGAGTCCCTTGCCCCGTCCCGCGCCCGGACACAGCACCGCCAGCCAGCCGGCGTCCGCCCCGCCGTACGCGGGCAGTTCCACCCGTACCCGGCCCAGACCGTCGGGGTCGGTCACGTCGGTGACGGTGCCGAGGGTGACCACCGCCGGTGCCGGCGACCCGGAACGCGGCGCCGGCGGCGGCATGGTCGAGAAGCGGCTCAGGTGACCGTTCGCGTCGACGGTGTGCACCACCTCCGTCACCACGTACGTGCCGGCCACCGGCTCGGCCACCCCGGTCAGCCGGATCCGTCGGCCGGGCCGCAGCGCGGGCGTGCCCTCGGCGGTCCCGTCGGCGGTGACCAGGGCGGCGGCCCGGGTGTCGAGCCGCGCCTGGGCCAGCGCGGCGATCTCGTCGTCGCTGCGCCCCGGCTGGTCCAGGGCGGTACGCGGGCCGTCCGCGCCGACCTCGGCCGGATCGGGATCCGCCGGGGTGCGGCGCCCGCAACGGGGGGTTTCCACCCGCTGGACGATGGGTTCGGCGCGCTGCGGGTGCCAGCCCAGCACCGCGCTCTCCCCGGCGGCGCTGTCGGCGTTCACCGACAACCGCAGGCCGTGCACGTCGCGGCCAAGTTGCAGAGCGATCGGCTCGCCGTAACCGTCCAGGGTGACCAGTCGCAGCACGTCACCGTCGAGGCTCAGGTGCAGCCCGGCCCGTCCGGTCACGTCGACGAGCAGGTCCAGGTCGTTGGGTCGGTGGTGGGGCAGCCGGTCGAGGTGCGGGCCGTCGACCTCCGCCTCGACGCGCAACCCCAGGTCGGCGCAGAGTTCCGTGGCCAGCTCGGCGGCGGTGACCGACTCGAAGACCCGGATCCGTTGCCGCTTGCGCAGCCGGTGCAGCAGGTCGTACCCGCGGACCCGCAGGACGGCCGTACCGTCGGCGGCGTACTCGACCTCGACGGCGGTGACCTCCCCGGTGAACAGCGCCTCCGGGTGGCCGTCGAGCCGGACGTCCAGGCTCGCGCCGATCCGCACCGGCCCGGTCAGCGCGGCGGTGCCGGGCCCGGTGCGCAGCGTCGCCTCGCACTGGGTGGGCAGGTCCAGTCGCGCGGCCACCCGCACCGAGGTGACCTGCCCGGTCACCGCGTCGGGCAGCGGTCTGCCGCCGAGCAGCACGGTGAGCGCCCGGGGCGCGGCGGCGGTCACGAGCCGCTCCCCGAGGAGTCCGCGCTGCTCGTCCCCGGCGGTGCGGTGCCGGGCAGCGGCGGTACGGCGAGCGCGGTGCCGGCGGGCACGGCCAGCGGGTCGGTGATCCTGTTGTGCTCGGCCAGCAGCCGCCACCGCAGGGGAGATCCCAGCGCGTCGTGGGCGAGCAGGTCGAAGCGTACGCCCGAGGTGTCGGCGGCGGTGCCGTCGCCGGCGGCCACCACGGCCGTGCCCGGGGCGACGGTGGGGGTCTGCGCGGCGGACAGTTCCTCGGCGAACCCCTCCTCGGCGCGGCGGGCGTCCTCGGCCACCCGGACCAGCTTGAGCCGCAGCCAGGAACGGCGCGGGGAGCCGGTGGCGGTGAACGCGTCGAAGCGCTCCGCCACCGCGACGATCACACCGGGCACGTTCCAGGTCTTGCCCCAGACCATCCGCACCAGCGGGGGCCGCAGCCAACCGTGTTCCACCGCCGAGTTCTCGGCCAGCATCCAGAGCGGTCGGGTGAGCGCCCGTACGTCGGTCGGGCGCACCTGCCCCTCGGCGAAGTCGATGTCGAAGAGCAGATCCAGCACGAGTTCGGTGCGGCCGCCGCCGGTGAAGAGCAGTGGGTCGTCGGCCAGCCCGACGCCGGTGAGCTGACCGTCGGCGCCACCCCGCTGACGCACCCCGGCGAGGCGGGTCACCTGCACCGTCTCGGGGTTGAGCAGGCAGTCGATCCGTTCGCCGCTGTCGATGAGGAAGGCCACCCGTTGCATCAGCCACCCGCCTGT
Organism: Micromonospora palythoicola; assembly: GCF_036689795.1. Taxonomy (NCBI): domain Bacteria; kingdom Bacillati; phylum Actinomycetota; class Actinomycetes; order Micromonosporales; family Micromonosporaceae; genus Micromonospora; species Micromonospora palythoicola. The sequence continues at coordinate 153,765 of NZ_JBAGKI010000002.1, forward strand.
TCCCCGTCGAGCCGCCGTGTCCGGTGCCCGTCGCCGTCGGCCGGTCCGGACACCGACCACAGGGCCCGGTCGTCGGGCAGGGCCGGCCACGGGTCGGCCGCGGTGCGCGACGATTCCAGGTCCGGCCAGCGGGCGTCCGCGCCCACCGACCAGCGTCCGTCGCCGGTGGGTAGCCCACTGCCGGGCCAGCGCCCGTCGCCGGTGGAAGATCCGGCGGGGTACCAGCGTCGGTCGCCCGGCCGGGTCGTTCGTCCCGCCCCGCCGTCGCCGCCCGGCAGGTCGGGGCCGGCCGTCTGCTGCCGCCCGGTGACCAACCGGAGCGCCGCGCGGTGCCCCGGGACGGCCCCGGCCGAGGTCGGCTCCGGACTGTTCAACGGCCCGACCGCCCATCGGTCCGACCCGGCAGACTGCGGGCTGGCCATGTCGACGGGCCGGCCCGCCGGGATGGTGCGCCGGCCCGCCGGGTCGGCAGGCGGGCCGCCCGCTGGATCGGGGCGTCGGGGTGTCGGGGCGGGCGGAAGCGGCCGGTCCCCGCTGGTGCCCTGGTTCGTCGCCGTCGATCTTCCCGCCGGCTGGGTGGGGCGGCGACCCGCCGTTGACGCTGCGGCCCCGCGCGGGCCAACCGTCGCGGCTGTCGCCGCTGGTGCCTCCTCCACCTCTCGGCTCCATTGCCGGCGGATCCCGCCCGACCAGTCGGAATCGCCTGGTCCGCCTGGTCCGCCTGGTCCGCCTGGTCCGCTGGTCCCGACCGGCCCCGCCGGCTCGGCTGTCGCCGGAGTGGGCCGGGACATCCCCCTTCGGCCCCTTTGCTCTGCTTCAACCTGCGCACTTGTCGACGTCCGGATAGCGGACGTCGGGTGATGCGTGGAGTGAAGCAGAGCAAAGGGAGTGGGGGAGTGGGGTTCCGGTGTCGGGCCGGACGTCGGGAAGGGGGCCGTCGAGCGGGGGTGCACGTCGGTGACCGCGCCTGGCTCGGCCGTCGTGTCGGGGCGCTGGGCGTACCGGCCGGCCGCGCCGAGCGACGTCCCGGATCGGTGCTCCGGGCCCTCGGCGCCACCCCGGTCCGGCGGGCCGGCGGGATCGACGTCCGGTCGGCCGTCGTCGTCCGGTTCGGGGTGGCCCGGCTCATGGTGGTACGCGTCGGCCGGCGCTGCCCCGGCGTCCGGCGACGGGTCGAGGGCCAGGTCCCGCAGCAGGCCAGGGGCATGGGCGGTGACGACCCGAAGCCAGTGCTCGGGCGGCTGCCCCGGTCGCCGGGGCCGACGATCGACGTGGCCCGGGGCGGTCGCGACCGCGTGCGCCGGCGGGGTGGGGGAGTCGAGCGCACCGGCGAGGCGGTCCACGGTGGCCGCCGCGGACCGCAGCCGGTCGGCGAGCCAGCTACGCGGGCGTCGGCGCGGCACCGCCGGCCTCCAGTTCCAGGCTCTCGTAGCGCAGCGTCAGTGCCGCGATGGCGATCTCCTGCCCGAGCGTGTTCAGGTGGGCGCCGCGCCAGTTGGTCGGCCACGCGTTGATCAGGTTCCAGCGCAGCACCTCCGCCGTGCCGGCGGCGTCGAGCAGCACCACCGAGACGTTGCGGCGGCTGACCGTGCCTCGGGCGACCGCGTGCACCCAGTCCCACAGCTCCCGCGACGCGGTGAGGCCGAAGTGCAGGGTGACCGGCCCGTACTCCACCTGGCCCGGGACCATCCGGATCCGGTCGTTGCCCTGCTCCCGGTACGGCACCGCCGGGATGTTCACCTCCAGGCCGCTGACCTCGGTGAAGTGGCCGTTCGTCACCCCGTTCACCAGCAGCTTGAAGTTGTACGCCCGGTACGGGTCGACCGGGGTGCCCGGTTGGGGGGTGGCGGTGGTCGGCATGTCAGCCTCCAATCGTCTCGGTCTCGGTGCCGCCGGCCCACTGGCTCAGCTTGAACACCACGAACTCGGCGGGCTTGACCACGGCGATGCCGATGTGGGCGACCACCATCCCCGCGTCCCGGACGTCGGCCGGGTTGGTCTCCTCGTCGCACTTGACGAAGAACGCCTCCTCCGGCGTGCGTCCCAGCAGCGCCCCGTCGCGCCACACCCGGGTGAGGAAGGCGCCGATGTCCCGCCGGATGGACCGCCACAGCGTGTAGTCGTTCGGCTCGAACACCATCCACCGGGTGCCGTTGGCGATGGCCTGCTCGATGGCGATGGAGAGCCGCCGGACGTTGAGGTAACGCCACTCGCTGGCCTCGGCGGCGAGGGTGCGGGCGCCCCAGACCCGGATGCCCTCCCCGGGGAAGTAGCGGATGACGTTGACCCCCTTGGGGTTGAGCACGTCGTGCTCGGCCCGGGTGACCAGGTGGCCCAGGTCCACCGCGCCGCGTACCGGCTCGTTGGCGGGCGCCTTGTGCACTCCGCGCAGGGCGTCGGTACGGGCCCAGATGCCCGCCACGTGCCCGCTCGGCGGGGTGAGCACCAACTCGCCGCTGAGCGGGTCACGGACCCGCAGCCACGGGTAGTAGAGGGCGCCGAAGTCGGACTGCCGGGGGCGGTGGGCCACCGGACCGCCCCCACCGCCGGATCCGCTGGCGGCGGCCGGATCGTCGGTGTCCGCCGGTTTCGCCGGGCGGCCCGAGCCGGGCGTGGCGACCCGGGTGAGGGTGGAGATGTCGTCGATGTCGGGTGCCGGGTCGCAGATGGCGACCATGGTGCGGGTGCGCTCGGCCATGCTGAGCAACGCCTCGTGGGAGACCGGGTCGTGGAAGCCGGGCGCGGCCAGGATGGAGATCTCGTCGACCGCTTCCAGCAGGTCCAGGCCGGCGCGCTTGCGGCCGGTGCCGGAGACCGCGCCGCCCTCGCCGACGTTCACCACCCAGCAGCGGGTGCCGCCGTTGTCCAGGAAGCCGAAGACGGCCCGGGCCAGCGGGGTGCTCTCCAACTGGTCCCCGTCGGCGTACAGGCGGAGGAAGTCGGTCCAGTTGTTCACCGCGAGAGCCGCGCCGAGGTGGGCGGTGCGGTCCGGCGCGACCCCGACGAAGGCCGCCGTGCTGGTGCCGACCGGTCCGATCGGCCGGGCACCGCTGGGCACCTCCTCGACGTAGATGCCGGGTGAGAAGTAGGTGGGCATCGGTTCCTCCCGTGCGGGTCGGGTCGGCGGATCAGGGTGTCGGTGGCGCGCAGACGATGACGATGTCGGGTTCGGCCGGGTCGATCTCGGCGGTGAGCACCTGCCCCCGACCGGTGAGCCGGAGCCGGACCGGTGCCGGCCGGTCCGGGTCGTGGGGGACGCCGACGAGCCGGAAACGTCCGGCCGAGTCGGTCCGCGTCGCGTTCGGCTGGCCGACGACCTCGACCCGCATGGACGCGAGGGGCTGCTCGGCCGGACCGACGACGCGTCCGTCGAGGGACACCATCTCCAGCTGCCGCAGCCGCAGCGGTCGCAGGACGGGTGGTGCCGGCCGGGTCGGCGGGGTGATCTGCACCGGCACGTCGATGAGCACCGCCGGCCGGGGCGGCGTGCCGAAGGCCGCCCACAGTGCCGGGTCGCCGGCCTCCAGCACCAGCGTGCGAGCGTCCGCGGCGGTGGCCGCGACGAGCACCCGGTCCAGCGTGGCCAGGGACTCCGGGCCACCGGCGGCCAACAGGTAGCGCACCGTGAACCGGTACGGTTCGGGTCCGCCGGTGCCCCGGGTCTGCCGGGCCGGCCGGATCTCCAGCGGCCACAGGGTCAACCGGCCCGGGTCGGCGTCGGGTCGTGGCGGGCCGACCGGGACGGTGTCTCCCACCGCCCCGGCCAACCACGCCGCCACCTCGGCGGTGGCCGCGCTGATCGGACCGTCGTCGGTCATCGCGGCGGCGTCCCCTGGATCCGGTACGCGATGGCCTCGTTCCACACGTGCGGGTAGACGCCGATCTCGAAGTACCGGGTGAAGCGGTTGATCGGTGCCCCCGTGTGGTCGTGGTAGAGCAGCCAGATCGGCGCGATGGTGAACAGCACGTAGTTGGCCACGACCAGCGGGATGTACAGCGGACCGAGCAGCCGGGCCTGGAAGATGTGCACGTCCTCGTGTCGCTGGATACCGGGACCGGAGCCGGCGCAGACCGTGCCGAGCGTGGTGGCGTAGCGCGGGGAGACCCCTTCGACCACGTTCACCCGGCAGCTGTGCCGGGAGGTGGCCCGGTCCAGCGAGTGACCGAACACCAGGTGCAGAGCCAGATAGATCGCGCCGACGAGGGTGTTCAGCAGGCTCCAGGTGTGATCCACGATGAAGAGGAACACCCCGCGTGGGCTGGCCGCGTAGACCTCGGCCGCGGCGACGGCCCAGCCGAAGACCGCGCCGACGAGCAGACCGATGCCGGCGCCGACGAGCAGCCCGACGCCACCCCCGAGGAGTTGGCCGAGGACGGCGCCCGTGGCGACGTGCACGGCGGCGCTGAGGATTCCGAAGACCATGGCCGGCTCCCCTCAGGCCCAGGACCGGATGAACCGGGGCTCGTTGCCCTGCGCCAGCTGGATCGGCGTGGCCTGCCGGTTGCCCGGCGGCAGCTGGTTGATGCCCAGCGCGGCGGAGAAGATGACCAGGCCGTTGAAGAACGCGATGATCCATTTCTCGGCGCCCGCGTCGGTGGCGAAGGCGGCGGTGAGGTAGGACAGCGCGAGCGCGATGCCCAGCGCGATCCACTTGCGGGCCTTGTCGGCGCTGGGGCCGATGAGTCCGCCGATGACGTTCGTGGTGAGCAGCGTCGCGGCGCTGGCTCCGGTGAGGCTGCCCAGGGCCGCCCAGGTGAAGAGATCGTTCATCGCCGATCGCCCTTCGGTGTTGCGTACTGCCGGGTGGGGTGTGGGTGAGCCGCCGTCCTCCGACGGCGGCGGCCGGCCGGTCGTCAGCCGGCGTCCGGCGGGCCGGGATTCGTGGTGGCCGGCGTGACCGGCGCGGGTCCGCCGACCGGTGGGGTGCCGCCGCCGGGCGGCGGACCGCCGGCTGCGGAGCGGCGGAGCAGGACCACGACGAGCACCGCGACCAGCAGCAGCACCACGGCGCCGACGCCGATCAGCAGCCAGGGGAGTCCGCCGCCGGAGTCCGCACCCGCCGCCGAGGACGGTCGCGGTGGCGCCTCGGCGACGGCGCGCAGCTCGGCGGGCTTCTGCTCGTTGCGATTGACCCGCCAGGTGACGGTGCGGTCGTTGACCTGACCGCCGGTGCTCGCGTCCAGGACGCGGCCGGGAAAGGTCACCGCTATCTCGAACGACATCAGCAACATGAATCGTTCTTGATTCTGGGGGTCCTGTTCCGCCACTTTTCCGCCGTACTTCTTCGGGTCCAGCGGAAGGGTGAACACGTACCGGTCGTCGGTGCGGACGATGCTCAGGCTTTCGCTGTCGAATTGGTGCAGCGGAACGTTCCGATAGTCGATCAGAGATCCGAAGTGGGTGTCGTCCTCGTATCGGGTCTCCGGTCCGGCGGGTAGCGCCGGTATGTTCTGCCGCAACTCGGCGAAGCCCGCCTCGACCGGCCTGTTGTTCAAGGTCAGGACGTTCCGCTCGGCGGTGAGCAGAAGTTGCCCGCTGACCGTGTCGTCGGCGTTGACGGTCAGCCCGGCATTGAGCTGCATGCAGCCGGATAGGGCCGCCACCAGCACGAGGCACGCCGCGCCGCGGAGTGCGCTGAAGCGACCGAGCCTCGAATTCATGGGCTCAGTGTGTGCTCTCGCCGTCCGAGTCATCAGTCAGCGATCAGTCACATGCCAGTCGCCGATCTTACCGGGATCCCGTCACATTCGGCCGAGGTCACGAACCGACGGAATCGATATTCTGAAAGGTTGACCACAATTACTTGATCGAGTCGCGTCGGCTCCGGTGTCAGGCGGGTCGTGGTGGCTGCCAGTCGGCGTGGCGGGCCATACCCCGCAGCGCCATCCGGCTCGGCGTGAGGCGCAGCATCGCGTTGCGGACCGCGATGGCCGCCGGATGTCGCAGTTCCTGGCCGAACCGCGCGGTACGAGCGGCCGCGCGGGCGATGGCCTGGCTGCGGGGCCGGCGCAGCCGGTCGTACGCCCGCAGCGCCGCCGGGACGTCGACCTCCGGACCGGCGAGCGCGCCCAGGGTGACCGCGTCCTCGATCGCCTGGCAGGCGCCCTGCCCCAGATGCGGGGTCATCGCGTGCGCCGCGTCGCCGAGCAGGGCCACCCGGCCGCGCACGTAGTGCGGTAGCGGTGTGGCCAGGTGGTAGAGGTCGTTGCGCAGCACGTCGTCAGCTCCGGTGGCGGCGAGCAGTGCCGGTATCGGGTCGTGCCAGTGGCCGAAGCGTTCGCGTACCTCGGCCAACTCGTCGGCGGCGTGCCCGCCGGACGGGGTGCGGATCGCGGCGTACCAGTAGACCTGCGCACCGCCGAGCGGGACCATGCCGAACTCGCTGCCCGGCCCCCAGCTGACCGCCGCGGGGACCGGCCCGTCGAAGGCGATCGCCGCCCGCCAGGCGGTGGAGCCCGAGTACGCCGGTGGTGGACTGTCCGGCCAGAGCCGGGTACGCAGCGCGCTGCGCAGCCCGTCGGCGCCGACCACCAGCTCGGCGGACATCTCGGCCGACGCACCGCCGCGCTGGTAGCGCACCCTGCCGCTGGCCGGGTCGACGTCCGACACCGCGCAACCGGTCCACAGCGCCCCGGCCGGCAGCGCCTCGCGCAGCGCCCGGTGCAGGGCGCCCCGGTGGATGCCGAGCGCGGTGGTGCCGAGGACCCGTTCCAGGTCGGCCGCGTCCACCCGGGACAGCCAGCGCCCGTCGGCGGTGCGCAACCCGCCGGTGGCCCCGTCGCGCCCCAACCGGCGTACCTCGGTGCCGAGGCCGAGGGTCTCCAGCCCGCGTACCGCGTTGGCCATCAGGGTGATTCCCGCGCCGACCTCGCGCGGCTGCGGGGCCTGCTCCAGCACGGTGACGCGCCAGCCCTGTCGGTGCAGGGCGAGCGCGGCGGCCAGTCCGCCGATGCCCGCACCGGCCACGACCGCATGTCTCTCCGTCACGGCGACCACCCTTCTACGCCTGTAGAAGTGCATACTACATCCGTAGAATCACGGCGGGAGGCACCGGTTGGGTGGGCGGGAGAAGCGGGTCGCGGTACTGGCCGACGCCGCCATCGCGCTGATCGCCGAGAGCGGCATGCGGGGCCTGACCCACCGGGCGGTGGACGTGCGCGCCGGGATGCCCACGGGAACCACCTCGGCGTACCTGCGTACCCGGCAGGCGTTGATCGAGGCGGTGGTGCGGCGTCTCGCGGACCTGGACCGCGCCGACATCGCCGGCCACGACCTACCCGGCGGGACGCCGTCGGTGCCGACGGGACCGCCGCTGTCCCCGACCGACCTCGACCGGCTCGCCGCCGGTATCGCCGGGGTGCTCGACCACTGGCTCTCCGCCGCCCGGACGCGCACCCTGGCCCGGTACGCCTGCCTGCTGGAGGCGGTGCATCGACCGCAGCTGCGGACCATCCTGGAACACGGTGTGGTGCTGCGGGCCCAGGCCGAAGACCTGCTCACCCGCGCCGGTGCCCCGGACCCCCGCCGCCGGGGTCACCGCTTCGTCGCCTTCGTCGACGGCCTGCTGTTCGACCGGCTCGTCGGTGCCGGTGCGCTCAGCGCGCCGGCACCCGGCACCCCGGCCAGCCGTGCCGATCTGACCGAGGCGGTCCGTGACCTGCTGCGGGCCCTCGTCGGCTGAGCGGACGACGGGTGGAACTCAGGCGCTGCCCCGTACCACGAGAGTCGACGGGAAGACCGTCGTCTCCGGTGCCGTGCGTTGTTCCAGCACCATCGTGGCGGCCGCGGTGATGATCTGCCGTACCGGGTGACTGGCCGTGGTCAACGCCACCGTGACGGCCAGCGGAATGTCGTCGAAGCCGGTCACCGCGACATCGTCGGGCACCCGGACGCCGTCGGCGCGCAGCCGGCCGATCACCCCGAGCGCGGTCGCGTCGCTGATCCCGACGATCGCGTCGGTGTCCGGCCAGCGTCGCAGCACCTCCCGGGCGGCGGCGTACCCCCGGGTCGCGCTGAAGTCGCCGACCACCTCCCGGGCCGGCAGGCCAGCCTCGTGCACCAGCGCCCGGTACGCCCGCACGGAGCGGTTCGCGCAGGCCAGCCAGCGAGGGCCGGTGACCATGGCGATCCGCCGCCGGCCGGTGTCGTACAGGTGGCGGACGATCGCCGTGGTGCCGCCGCCGTTGTCGATGTCCACCGACGGCACGGTGGCCGAACCGATCCCGATCGACACGGCCCGGCCAGCCAGCCGGCGCGGCACCAGGTCCAGCAGCGCCGGTGTCGTGTTGAGCAGGACCAGGCCGGCCACGCCCCGGTCGTCGGTCAACCGGGTCAACCGCTCCGGTTCGCCAAGCGGCACCCACTGCACGGCGACGCCCAGGCCGTGCGGCGCGCAGGCCCGGGCCACCGCGGCGACGGCCTGGTCGACGTAGGGGTCGTCGAGGACGGCCGGGCCGGTGCCCGCCACCGCGATCAGCAGCCGTACGCCGGAACCGTGCACCAGCGCCCGCGCCGCCGGGTTCGGCACGTAGCCGAGCAGGTTCACGGCGGTGCGTACCCGCTCCCGGGCGGTCGGTGACGCGAAGCCGTTCCCGGCGAGGACCCGGGACGCCGTCGAACGGGACACCCCGGCGGCCCGGGCCACGTCGTCCAGGGTCGCCGGGCGGCGCGCTGCGGTCGTCATGATCGTTCTCCCCGTTGTTGCTCACGCCCACCTGGGCGCCCATCAGCATCATGCCGTGCCCGACGGCTGCTGGTAAGGACCGGAGTCGGATTGTGGTGGTAGCGCTTCCAGGTGTGTGATCGTCGTACTGTCCGAGGAGAGGACCGGAAAGTACGTGGACCCCGCCGTCACCACCCCCGCCACCCCGCCGACCAACCCTGGCCCGTCGGGCGCCGTGCTGGCCGCCCGTAACGGGGTGGCCGTCGTGTTCGCTCTCAACGGACTGGCCGTCGCCACCTGGTTCGCCAGGGTGCCGGCGATCCGCGACGGCCTCGGCCTCAGCCCGGGGCGGCTCGGCCTGCTGCTGCTCGCCATGTCCCTCGGGGCGATCCTCGCCATGCCCACCGCCGGCCTGGTCGCCCAGCGCCTCGGCGCGGCCCGGGCCGTGGCGGTGTCCACCCTGCTCGTCGCGCTCGGGCTGACCATCGCCGGATTCTCCGCCGGGGTGGCCGTGTCGCTACCGGGAGTGGCGGTCGGTCTGTTCGCCCTCGGCTACGGCTCGGGAACCTGTGACGTCGCGATGAACATCGAGGGCGCGGCGGTCGAACGGCGACTCGGCTGGACGGTGATGCCACGCTTCCACGCCGCCTGGAGCCTCGGCTCGGTGGCCGGCGCGGGCCTCGGCGCGGGGGCCGCCCGCCTGGGCGTCCCGGTCGCCGTGCACCTCGGTGTGCTGGCCGCCCTCGTGCTCGGCGGCACGCTGCTCGGGGCCCGCGCGTTCCTGCCGGTCGAGCCGGACACGGCCGGCGCCTCGACCGGGCGTCGTCGGCTGCTGGCCGCCTGGCGGGAGCCACGCACCCTGCTCATCGGGCTACTGGTGCTGGCGGCGGCGTTCGCCGAGGGCAGCGCCAACGACTGGCTCGCGGTGGCCTTCGTCGACGGCTACGGCTTCAGCGAGGCGGCCGGCGCGGCGGTCTTCGGCGTCTTCGTGGTCGGCATGACGCTGGGCCGCACCGTCGGCACGGTCGCGCTGGACCGCTGGGGGCGGGGGCCGGTGCTGACCACGACCATCCTGCTCGCCGTCGTCGGCGCCGGCCTGGCGGTGCTCGCCGGCTCCGGTCCGGTGGCCGTGGTCGGCGTCGCGCTGTGGGGGATCGGTGCCTCGCTCGGCTTCCCGGTGGGGATGAGCGCCGCCGCCGACGAGGAGGAGCACGCGCATGTACGGGTCAGCGTGGTCGCGGTGATCGGTTACACGGCGTTCCTGGCCGGGCCACCGCTGCTGGGCCTGCTCGGTGACCAGGTGGGCACGCTGCGGGCGCTGCTCGTCGTACCGCTGCTGCTGCTGCCGACCCTGCTGCTGGTCCCGGCGGCCCGCCCGCCCGGCGCCGGCGGCACGGGGGCGCCGGCGCGGGCGGGCTCGGCCGAGCCGACCGGGTAGCGGGACGTCGCCCGGCAGGCCGTCGGGGGTACCACGCGCCGGGGATTCCCACCCGGCTCACAGGGATCTGCCAGGTGACGGTGGTGCACTGGGAGGCACGCCGAGGAGAGGAGCCGGGCATGGGCTGGTTCAGCCGGCGGTCACGAGCCGCGCAGGGCACCCCGACGAAACTCGACCGCGAGGCCACCCCCGAGGACCTCGCCGCGCTGGAGCGGTTCGCCACCAGCCGGCAGGGGGTGGAGTTCTACCTGGAGCCGGAGACCACCGCCACCGACACCACCGTGATGGCCATCGCCCACGACGGCGAGTGGATCCGCCGCCGCACCGGCACACCGCGCGCCGCCGGCGCGCTGGCCCGCAAACACGCCGTCCCGCTCTACGAGGCCAGCAAGGTCGGCTACCCGGATCGGATGCGGGCCTGGAACCGGGCCCATCCGGAGCGGCGCGCCCGCTGAGCGGCTCGCGCGACGCCGCTCAGGAGGCGATCGCCGCCCGGGCCTCGTCGAGGGTCATCGGCGGGCTGTGGCTGGAGACGTACCAGCGGATGTCGTCGTCGAGCAGCCGGCCGACCAGCGCGAGATCAGGTTCGTCCGCCGGCGTACGTAGGTGCGCCGGCGGCGGGTACCAGCTGTCACCGAGCAGCATGACCCCCGAATCCGGCACCACCACCACCGACGAGTCCGGGGCGTGCCGGCCGCCGACGTGGCGTACCAGGACGCCGGTGGGCAACTCCACCTCGTCGGCGAAGACCCGGGTCGGTGGCAGCACCGTCAGCTCGTCCCAGGAGTCGACGGCGAGCGCGCGGGCGCGGAAGCTCGGCCCGAGCCGGCGGTTGCGCAGCACCTCCTCGCGCAGGTACCGCACGCTCCACGGCCGGTTCGCCTCGGCGCGCAGCAGTTCCGCACCGCTGACATGGCCGACGATCTCCACGTCCGGCCAGGCACAGGCGCCCCAGACGTGATCCCAGTGGTGGTGGGTGTAGACCAGCCAGCGGGGCGCCGGTAGGCCGGCGGCCCGGAGCGCCGCCTGGATCTCGCGGGCGTGCGACGGGCTCTGCCCGGCATCCACGAGTACGCTGCCCCGCTCGTCGGCGATCACCGCGACGCCCGCCTGGACCAGGTCCGGATCAGGATCCCCCGGACAGAGCCAGACCCGACCCACCAGATGCTCGAACGCCACCACCATCACCGCACCCTAGCCCCACCCCCTGCTGTCGCGATCATGCAGGTGTGGCACCGGGCGGATGAGGCGAACTCGGAGGAACCAACGACCACACCTGCCCGGTCGCGAGGGGTCGGATCGGGGTCAGTGGACGGCGACGACGGCGACGACGGCGGCGTCGGCGGCGCCGCGCCAGAGGGTGCCGACCTCGGTGAAGCCGGCGTCGGTGAGGGCGGTGAGGTGCCAGGAGATCGGCGGGGTCCACTCCGGGCTGTGGCCGGAGGGGTAGATGGCGTGCCGCTGCCGCACCAGCGGAGCCAGGTTCGGGTCCTGCCCGGCCTGTTCCCACCACTGCGACCAGGACAGCACGGCACCGGCGGCGTACCGGGCCGCGCGGTGTTCCTCGGCGCGGGCGAGCAGCCGCTTGGTCAACTCGGGCAGACCGTCGTCGGGCATGTGATCGGCGTTGACGAACACACCGCCCGGTCGGAGCAGGTCGTGGATCTCCGGGTAGAGGGCGCGCAACCGTTCCGCCGGCAGCCAGTGCAGGGCGGTCGCGGTGAGCACGGCGTCGTAGCGCTGGTGCGGCAGAGCCGTCGTCCAGTCCGGCCGACTGAGATCGGCCGCGACGATGGTGGCCCGGTCGTCGAGGGAGGCGGTGGCGAGGGCGAGCAGCGCGGGGTCGAGGTCGACCAGGGTGACCTCGGCGTCGGTGAAGCGGCGCAGGGCGCGCAGGGAGATGGCGCCGGTGCCGCCGGCCAGGTCCAGCAGCCGGGGTGGGGCCGCCTCGCGGACGGCGTCGACGGCGTCGAGCATGGCGGCGAACCGGTGCTCGCGGTCGGGCAGGTACGCCTCCTGCTGGCGGTCCCAGCTTTCCTGCCAGGCGGCGGCATTGCTGATGTAAGGACTCATAGCGATCACGCTAGTTACTGGACGACCCGCCTGTCCAGCCTTGTTGCCAAGCTTTTGCAATTGCGAGAGACTGGCGGGGCGATGATCGGATCGGGTCGGACCGGACAACGGTCCGACCCGGTCGCGCCTCGCCCCGCCGGGCCGGACGACCCGCGACGCCGTCGTCGAACCTGGACCGGCAGCCGCCCCGTTCGGGCAGGCCGCGCGAGAGTGCGCCGACCGGTGCTGCCATGATTTTCGTGAGCGAGGGCGAGGCGCCCGGCCGGAACGGACTGGACACCAGGTGGAACCACAGCGCACCGCCGCGCACGAGATGTTCGACGCCGACGTGGCCTCCAACCGGCTCGGTATCGAGCTGCTCAGCGCCGCCGACGGCACGGCGGTGGCCCGGATGCGGATCACCGACGACATGGTCAACGGACACCGCATCGCGCACGGCGGTTTCGTCTTCCTGCTGGCCGACACCGCGTTCGCGCTGGCCTGCAACAGCCACGGTCCGGTGACCGTCGCCGCCGGCGCCGACATCACCTTCGTCCGCCCGGCCCGGCGGGGAGACGTACTTGTCGCCCGGGCCAGCGAGCGCACCCGGTACGGCCGCAGCGGCATCTACGACGTCACCGTGTGCCGGGCGGACGGGGAGGTGGTCGCGGAGTTCCGCGGCCGGAGCCGGACGCTGCGCCCGATGCCTGATCCCGCCGGTGACGCGCCGGAACCGGGGGAGCGGGACCGGGCGCCGGCAGCCGACCAGCGCCGCTGAGCCGGTCGCCCGGTACGGCACCCGCGCGCGCCGACCCGTGGTGGGCGCCGGGGTCGGGCACGATGTCCCGATGGGACACGTCGTGCTCTTCCACTCCGTGTACGGGCTGCGGCCGGCGGTGCTGGCGGCCGCCGACCGGCTGCGCGCCGCCGGCCACCAGGTGCACGCGCCCGACCTGTACGGCGTGCCCGCCGTGAACTCCGTGGCGGAGGGATTCGCGTTGTTGGAGCGGATCGGCCAGCAGACGGTGCTGGACCGGGCACGCGCGGCGCTCGACGGACTGCCGCCCGACACCGTGCTCGCCGGCTTCTCGATGGGTGCCGGGGTCGCTGGCGCGCTGCTCGCCGAACGACCCGAGACTGCCGGCCTGCTGTTGCTGCACGGCACCGGAGGGTCCCCGGCCGCGGTCCGTCCGGGCCTGCGGGTGCAGTTGCACCTGGCCGACCCGGATGTCTACGACCCGCCCGACGAGGTCGAGGCGTGGCAGCGGGAGATGACCGCGGCCGGAGCGGATCTCGTCGCCCACCGGTATCCCGGGGCGGGGCACCTCTTCACCGACCCGACCGTCGCCGACCACGACCCGGCCGCCGCCGCGCTGACCTGGAACCGGGTCACGGCCTTCCTCGCCCGACGCTGATCTGCCGGTCCGGGGCCGGCAACCGAAGCGCGCGACGGGACCGCGGGTCAGGGCCGGCATCCCGGCCCGGCGCGCCGGAACCGACTCCCGGCGGCGCGGCACGCGGGTCGCCGGCACGATGCCGGCCGCGCGGTCCGGGTCGAGATGGTCCGGGTCGAGGTGGCCCGGGCCCGCCGCGCTCGTCGCCGCGCCTCGCGTGGCCCGCCGGGCGAAGGTGGCGCGCACGGATCGGGGCAGTCGGGCCCGGGCGACCTGCCGCACCACCGGGTCGGCCACCTCGTAGCCGCCGGCCGGCGGGGTGAGCAGCAGGCCGTCGCGGGTCAGGGTGGCCAGCTCCGTCGCCGCCCGGGCAGCCGGCCAGTCAAGGACGTCGGCCAGTTCCGCCACTGTGCGTCCCGGCAGGAGCGCGGCGGCCATCAGGACCGCACGCGCACCACCGCCGAGCCGGTCCAGCCGCGCCTCGACGACCCGACGGACACCCTCCGGGACGGGTAGCGCGGCCAGGTCGCCGTCCGCCCCGAACCGGTCCGGCCGGGCGAACCCCGCCAGCGCGGTGAGCATGCGGACGTAGGCCACCGCACGCCCAGGGTTGCCAGCGGCCACCGCGATCAGCCGGCCAGCCAACCCGCTCGGTTGACCGGCCCGGCGCAGCAGCCGGCGCAGGAGCCGGCCGGAGCTGATGGTGTCCAGCGGCGACAGGCGCACCCGGGCCCACTGACGTGCGGCGACGCCGCGCTCCCGGTAACCGGTCGCGACCAGCACCAGTGGCAGGTCACGTTCGTCGGCCAGGTCGACCAGCGTGGCCAGGTGGCGGCGCAGCGCCGGCGCGGCACGGTCGAGATCGTCGACGGCCACCACCACCGGTTGCCGTCGCGCCAGGTTCAGCAGCACCTCCCACCAGTACGTCACCGCGCGGGACTGGCCGAGCGTCACCCCGAGCAGGTCGTCCACAGTGTCCAGGGCGGGCGTCAGCAGGTCGGCCGGCACCAGTGGCGTCAGGGCGGCGGCGAGCCGGCCGCGTACCGTCTCGGGGTCGTCGGTGACGCGAGCCCGGGCCAGCCCGCGGACCAGGTCCGCGATGGGCTGCAGCGGCGCCTCCGGATAGGGCGGGCAGGCCGTGGGACACCAACGCACCGGAACCCCGTCCAGCGTGCCGGTGGTCCGCACCAGTTCCCGCAACATGCTGCTGCGCCCGCTACCGGGCGGGCCGAGCAGCAGCACCCGGCGGTCGCCGCGCCCGCGCGTCGCCTCGGCGAGGTGCTCGCGGGCGACGGCCAGCTCCCGTCGCCGGCCGAGCAGTGCGCCGCCGTGACGTGGCGCTCGGGGACGTTCGGTGCCGGTGGCGTGCCAGACGTCGACCGGCAGGGCCTTGCCGGCGACGGTCACCGGCGGGACCGCGCGCTGGGCGATCAGCCCGGCGACGGCCCGGTGGGTGGCCGGGCAGAGTGCCACCCCACCGGGTGGGGCGTGTTCCTGTAGCCGGGCGGCGAGGGTGACGACCGCACCGCTGGCGACGCCGTGCCCGCCGTCGTGGTCGGTGGCCAGGTCGACCACGGCCTCGCCGGTGGCGACGCCGACCCGGACCCGCAGGCCGGGAGCCAGCCGGAGACCGTCGAGCACCCGCTGGATCTCCAGCCCGGCGCGCACCGCCCGGTACGCGTCCCATCCGTCCGCACGGCGCGCGCCGAACAGGGCCATCACGGCGTCGCCGACGTACTTCTCCACCGCGCCGTTCCACCGTCGTAGCACCCGGGCGACGCCGCGGAAGTAGGCCCGTTGCAGGGCGCGGACGTCCTCCGGGTCGAGCCGGTCGACCAACCGGGTCGACCCGACGATGTCGACGAAGAGGACCGTGACGGTCCGCCGTTCCTCCGGAACGGGCCAACGCATCCGCCCTGCGGTGGCCTGACCAGCGACAACAGAACTGGGCATGGAGATCGCACCCTGCCTCTCCCCCCGTTCGCGCCGACGATGTCCGGAGCCTGTCATCGCTGGTCTGACGGCGGATCGGCAGAACGACGTATGTCGGCCGGACGCAACCTTTGGTCGCAATGTCGACGCGATGAGTAGGACAGACGCGAGGCACCTGTAGAACGGGGGCGGAACCTGTGACTAGGCTGCGAGCCATGGCCAGCGACGTGGACACCACACCGCTCGTGGGTCGGGACGACCTGGTGGCGGCGGTACGATCCGCGCTGCTCGACGACGTCGTGCCGGGACACACGGCGGCGGTGTTCCTGACCGGTGAGAGCGGCGTGGGCAAGACCCGGCTGCTGCGCGAGGTCGGCGACCAGCTGGGCCACGGGGGCGCCCTGGTGCTCACCGGGTCCTGTCTGGACATCGGCGACGCCTCCCCGCTGCACCCGTTGCGACAGGCGCTGCGCCGCCTCGGCGCCGACCTGGCCCCGCCGGCCGCGGCGTCCGTGCGCGCGTTGCTCGGGGTGTTCGCCGAGGACCGGGCCGGCCCGGACGGCGCGGGTGCGTTGCTGGAGCGGGTGTCCCGGGGGCTGCACGTGATCGCCGGTGACCGCCCGCTGGTGCTGGTGCTCGACGACCTTCAGTGGGTCGACCGGACGACCCGTCAGCTTCTGCTGTATCTGCTCGCCGGCCTCGGTGACCTGCAACTGTCGGTGCTCGCGGCGGTGCGCTCGGAGTCGCTGCAGGGTGCGCATCCGTTGCGTCGGGTGCTCACCGAGCTGCGCCGACTGCGGTCGGTGCGGGTGCTCGATCTGGCTCCGTTGGACCGGGCGGGCACCGAGGAACTGGCCACCGCGGTGATGCGTCGGCCACCGACGCCCGAGGCGGCCGAGCAGCTGTGGCAGCGCAGTGGCGGCAACCCCTTCGTGGTCGAGGAACTCTCCCGGGAGCTGCGCGACGGTCGGGACGGCCTGTCCGACACCCTGCGCGAGGTCTTCCTGGCCCGGGTGGACGCCCTGCCGCGACCGGCCCACCGGGCCGTGCACGCCGTCGCCGCGGGAGTCGAACCGGTGGAGCACTGGCTGCTCGCCCGGGTGGTCGGGCTGCCGGAGCACGAGCTGCTCGACGCGGTTCGGGCGGCGGTCTCCCACCGGCTGCTCGTCGGGTCCGCCGACGGCTACCGGCTGCGTCACCGGCTCGTCGCCGAGGTGCTGGAGGACGAGCTGCTGCCCGCCGAGCGGGCGGTGCTGCACCGCCGCTACGCCGAGGCGTTGACCTCCGCGCCCGCCGAGTTGCACCAGGCCCGGTTGGCCCATCACTGGCGGCTGGCCGGTGAGCCGCAGCGGGCCTTGCCGGCGGCGGTGGCCGCCGCCGAGGAGGCGGAGCGGCTGTACGGCTACGTCGAGGCGCACCGCCACTGGTCGGTGGCGGTGCAGTCGGCCGAGGGGCTGCCCGACGTCGACCGGGCCGCGCTGCTCGGGCGGGCGGCCGAGGCGGCGCACCACTGTGGTGAGTACGCGCGGGCGCTGGCCCTGCTCGAAGAACTGGCCGGGGCCGACACCGCCCTTCCCGCCTGCGAGCTGCACATCCGGCGGGCCCGTTACCTGGCCGCGGCCGGCCGCTCCGCGCTGGCCGAGGTGGAGTACGAGCAGGCACTCGCCGTCGCCGACTGCACGCCCGGGCAGCGGGCCACCGCCGCCGCCCGGCGGGCGGAGCTGCTGCTGCAACTCGGCCGCTACGCCGAGGCGGGCCAGCGGGCGCGCGAGGCGCTGGCCCTGGCCGAGCAGGTGGAGGGGGCGACCACCGAGATGGTGCTGGCCAGCGCCGCGCTGGGCTTCTCCGAGGCGTACCGCCAGGATCCGGACGCCGGCCTGGCGGTGCTGCGACGGGCCCTGGCCACCGCCGAGCGGGCCGGCCGTCCGGAGGACGTCGCGTTGGCCTATCTGCACCTGGCCGAGCTGCTGACCGGGCCGCTGAACATCCTCGAGGAGGGCGTCGTGGTCGCCCGCCGGGGCGCCGAGCGGGTAGCCGAGCTGGGGCTGGGTCGGTCCTACGAGACCCGGTTGCTGGCCATCGCCACCAATGGACTGTTCCGGGTGGGGCAGTGGGCCGAGGCGGAGAAGGTGGTCGCCTCGGCCCTGCGGCACCGTCCCTCCGGCGCGGACGCCGTCGAGCTGCTGCTGGCCCGCTGCCGGCTGTCGGTCGGCTACGGCGACGTCGAGGCGGCCGATCGGGATCTGGACGCGGTGGCGACCATCCTGGCCGGCGGCGGTGCCCGGCACGTCATTCCGCTGCTCACCCTGCGGGCCGGGCTGGCGATGTGGCAGGGGCGGCACGACGTGGCCCGGCACGCCGTGCAGCGCGGTCTGACCGAGACCCGCTCCGACGACCTGGTCATCCTCGCCGTGCTGGTCTGGCACGGGCTGCGCGCCGAGGCGGAGGCGCACGCCAGCCGCACCGTCGCCGTCGACGACAACGCGGTGCGCCGGCTGCGTGGGATCGCCGACCGGGTGGCGGAGCGCAGCGAGCGGGCGGCCCGGCCGGTGCGCTACGTGGTCGACGGGTACCTGGCGTTGTGCGCCGCCGAGGTGAGTCGGCTCGACGGGGCGGATCCGGAGCTGTGGGCACGGGCCGCGGCCGAGTGGGACCACCGCAACCATCCGTACCCGGCGGCGTACTCGCGGCTGCGTCAGGCGGAGGCGTTGCTGGCCAGTCGCCGCAAGGCCGCCACCGCGGGGAAGCTGCTGCGCCAGGCGTACCAGATGGCGCAGGCGCTGGGGGCGGTGCCGTTGACCGACGAGATCCGTACGCTCGCCGGGCGGGCCCGGGTCGCGTTGGAGGAGCGCGACGCGCTCGGGATGCCGACGCCGGACGGGTCGGGTGGTGAGGAACTGGCGGCCCTGACCGCGCGGGAACGTGAGGTGCTGGCCGCGGTGGCCGAGGGGTTGACCAACAAGGAGATCGGCCAGCGACTGTTCATCAGCGAACGGACCATCGGGGTCCACGTGTCGCACATCTTCGACAAGCTCCAGGTACGTACCCGGGTCCAGGCGAGCGCCATCTTCCTGCGTAGTCGCGCGTAGGTGTCGGATACGTCGTTCTACTGATGTCCGCGCGGCGGACGCCTGAAAGGCTGAGCCCGGCGTCGCACGACGACGCCGGCGAGCAGCCTGGAGGGGACATGAGCGAGCGCGGCGAGCGGATCAACAGGGTCAGCGCTGTGGCGCGCCGCGCCGGCACGCCGCGAAGCGGGGTGGGCGCGTGAGCGCGTGCGGGGAGCCGGTGTGGGGGCCGGTGCAGCGGGACATCGTCGACCTGCTGGCCGATCACCCCACCGACGTGCCCGCTGTGGTCGACCACCTGACCAAGCTGCAGGACATGCTGGTCCGACTCCCGCCCCTGTTGGACAGCTGCCCGCTCGCCGACTTCAACAGCCTGTACCTCACCATCACCAGCAGCGTGCTGGACGGGCTCTACACCGACCGTTTCGTCGACCCGGTCTTCCTGTCCCGACTGGACGTCGAGTTCGCGGCCCGCTACTTCGACGCCTTACGGATGTGGAGCGACGCCAGCCCGGGCACGCCCCGGGCCTGGACCTGCCTGTTCGAGCGGATGCGCGGGCCGGACGCCCGGCCGCTACCCTCGGCGGCGGCCGGTGTCAACGCGCACATCAACTTCGACCTGCCGTTCGCGCTGGTCACCACGTTCGACCACCTGGAGTCCGAGCCGGTCGACGGCAGCGACCAGCACCGCGACTATCTGGAGATCAACAAGATCTTCGCCGACAAGATCCCCGGGCTGCGCCGGGGCTACCTGGAGCAGTGGCAACTGCTCATCGACATGCTCAACGGCGACATCGACGACTGGTACCAGGGTGAACTGATCAGTTACACGCGCGATGTCGCCTGGCGCAACGCGCAGCGGATCTGGCGGTGCCGGCACGACCCGCACCAGCACGAGCGCGAGCGCAGGCGGCTCGACGACACGGCCGCCGCGCTCGGTCGGTTGCTGCTGTCGCCCCTCGGGGCGTTCCTGCAGTAACCGGGACGGGGGGTCCCCGCGCCCCGCCCACCTGTGGGCGCGGGGACATCCGACCCGAGACCCGGGCGGCAACGTCCGGGGGTGGCCGTCGGGGGCCACGGGGAGCACGGGGGGACCACGGGGAACAGGGGCCGGCCGGCCCGGGGGGTGTCGGCCGGCCCCTGCGGGGTACGCCGCGACCATGACCGCTGTGTCCCGGCACCGTCCTGCCGCCCGGCCGCGACCGCGCCCCGCCGCCCCACCGCGCCCCGCTCGGCCCGAAGACCGCCCCGGCCGCGGAGCCCGGTGATGACCAGTCAGGTGTTCGAGTTCCGCTTCGAGTCGCGGTTTCGTTGGCTGCTGGCGCTGATCGGGGTCCGGCCCGGCACCGCCTGGGTGCGGGTCGACTCCGGTGAGCTGCTGGTCCGGTTCGGCCCGTGGCGGCTACGTACCGAGCGGAAGAACGTCGCGGGGGTGCAGCGCGGCGGCCCGTACCGCTGGTGGCGGGTGATCGGCCCGCACCTGTCGGGCACCGACACCGGCGTCACCTTCGGCACCACCACGGCCGCCGGGGTCTGTGTCCGGTTCGTGCGACCGGTGCCCGGCCTGCTTCCCGGCGGATGGCCGCGTCATCCCGGGATGACCGTCACCGTGGCCGAACCCGCCGACCTGGCCCGGGCGCTGGCCGCGCCCGGCGGCGGCTGACGGCCCTACGGTCTGTTCGACAACGGTGAGGCGGGGGCATGGGGGACGGGACGAGAGCGCGACGAGGCCGGGAACGCCGCCGCCCGACGCCCGGCGCGCCGGAGCCGGGGCTGCGTGCCGCGCGGGATCCCACGCGCAAGGGGGAACGGGCGGGGCGGCGGGTCACCGTGCCCGAGCGGGTGGCCGTGCCGACCGGTCCGGCGACACCGGAGAGCCGGCTGCGCCGGTGGTTGTTCGTCCACCGGGTGCAGCCGGTCGGACCGGAGACCGCCGAGGGACAGACCCGATCGCACGCCTGGTGGCGGGTGATGTGCCTGACCGGCGTCGACTACTTCTCCACCCTGTCCTATCTGCCCGGCATCGCCGCCCTCGCCGCCGGCGCGCTGTCTCCGGTGGCGACGCTGCTGATCGTGGCACTGACCCTGTTCGGCATGTTGCCGATGTACCGCCGGGTAGCCCGGGACAGCCCGCACGGTCAGGGCTCGGTGGCGATGCTGGAGCGACTGCTGCCGTTCTGGCGGGGCAAGATATTCGTGCTGGTGCTGCTCGGATTCGTCGCCACGTCCTGGATCGTCACGATCACCCTGTCCTCGGCCGACGCCACCGTGCACGTGCTCGAGAATCCGTACCTGCCGGAGTGGTTCGGCGGCACCGGCGTCGCCGTCGGGGTGACCGTCTTCCTGCTGCTCATCCTCGGTGCGGTGTTCCTGCTCGGCTTCCGGGAGGCGGTGGCGGTGGCCGTACCGTTGGTGGCCGCCTTCCTCGGGCTGAACGCGGTGATCGTGGTGGTGTCGCTCGCCGAACTGGCCGGTGATCCGCGTCCACTGGCGGACTGGACGGCGGCGCTGACCGCGGGCGGCGGTCCGGGTGAGGTGGCGCTGACCGCCGCGCTGGCCTTCCCGCTGCTGGTGCTGGGCCTGTCCGGTTTCGAGACCGGGGTCAGCATGATGCCGTTGGTGGCGGGGCAGGGGCCGGACGCGCCGGCCCGGCTGGCCGCCCGCATCCGCAACACCCGGCGGCTGCTCACCGTCGCCGCGTTGATCATGTCGGTGTACCTGCTCTCCACCACCTTCGTCACCGCGGTGCTCATCCCGCCCGAGGCGTTCGCGCCGGGCGGAGCCGCCAACGGACGAGCGCTCGCCTATCTCGCCCACGAGCAGGTCGGTGAGGCGTTCGGTACCGCCTACGACGTGAGCAGCGTGTTGATCCTCTGGTTCGCCGGTGCGTCGGCGATGGCTGGGCTGATCAACATCGTGCCGCGCTACCTGCCCTCGTACGGGATGGCGCCGGAGTGGGCCCGCGCGGTGCGTCCGGTGGTGATCGTCTACACGCTCGTCTGCATCGTGCTGACCGTCGTGTTCCGCGCCGACGTCGACGCCCAGGCGGGGGCGTACGCCACCGGGATCCTCGCGATGATGGTCTCGGCGGCCGTCGCGGTGGCCATCGCCGCCGCCGGCCGCCGGCAACGTGGCGTCGCCGCCGGCTTCACGGTGCTCACCCTGGTGCTGCTGTACGCGCTGGTCGAGAACGTGATCGAGAAGCCGGACGGGATCGCCATCTCCGGGCTGTTCATCCTCGGCATCATCGTCGTGTCGCTGGTGTCCCGGGTGACCCGCACCACCGAACTGCGGGCGGAGCGGGTCGAGTTCGACGAGACGGCGCGGCGGTTCATCGCCGACTCGGTCGCCCACGACGGGCGGCTGCACGTGATCGCCCACAAGCGGCGCAGCGGGGCGGTCAAGGAGTACACCATCAAGGAGCGCGCGCAGCGGGGCCAGAACCCGGTTCCCGGGGCGACCGACGTGCTCTTCCTGGAGATCGACGTGGTGGATCCGTCCGGGTTCCGTCACGTGCTGCGGGTGTGCGGCGTCGAGGTGGGCGGTTACCGGGTGCTGCGGGCGAGCAGCCCGGCGGCGCCCAACGCCATCGCCGCGATCCTGCTGGCGCTGCGGGACGCCACCGGCGTACGCCCGCACGCCCACTTCGAGTGGTCGGAGGGGAACCCGATCGCGCACCTGCTGCGCTACCTCATTCTCGGCCGGGGGGACACCCCGCCGGTGGTCCGGGAGATCCTGCGCAAGTCCGAACCCGAGCCGGCGCGCCGCCCCGGGATCCACGTCGGGGGTTGAACACCCGCTCCCGCTGTCCGGTGACCGCCCTTTCGGCAAGACATGAAGCCGAATGGGGTACACATTCACTTATGCCGGATTTGCTCCATGTGTCGCCGTACGGTGGCCTCTGGTGGGCTGAGGCGATGTCAGCCACCCCGCGCCCGATTCGGCGCGGCCGTGTTCTTCGCATGCACGAGAGGCAGGAGCGCTGATGTCCACGTACCAAGGGAGCCGTGGGTCCACCCGACCCGGTCGGCGGTCCCGGTGGTTGCTGGCCGGTGGCCTGGTGGCGGGCAGCCTGGTGGCCGGGGCGGCGGGCCTGACCGCCGTCACCGCCTCGGCCGCCGACCGTGACCCGGCGGCACCGGACCCGGGCCGACCCGCGGCGATGTACCAGGATGACGTACCCGGAGTCGACGAGACACCGCAACGCGGGGGGCCGGACCGGCAGCGACCCGAGTGGCGACACGATGCCGGCGCGACGCCGGACAGGTCGTCAGGTGCGACCGGCCGGTCCACCGGTCACCACGGGCGCGGACCGGACGGCACGGCGGTGCCGGTGCCCTGCGACTCGGCCCGGCTCGTCGCGGCGCTGGTGCGGGCGAACGCCGAGGGCGGCGCCACCCTGCGACTGGCGGAGAAGTGCACGTACACGTTGACCCACGCGTTCCAGCAGCCCGACGAGTACGACGGCGGCATCCGCGACGCGCGGGAAGCCGCCGACACCGCCGAGAACCCGGGTGACGCCGAGGCTCCGCCGCGCAATCCCGCCGACGACAAGGCGGGACTGCCCGTGATCTACCACGGGATCACCATCGAGGGCTCCGGCGCGACCGTCGTCCGGGGCGTGCACGCGCCCGACTTCCGCTTCTTCACCGTCCGGGACGGCGGCGAACTGACTCTGCGGGACGTCACCCTGCGCAACGGCCGCTCGGCGGCGGAGGGCGGCAGCATCCACATCGTGCACGGCGCCACGGCGGTCGTCGAACGGGTGACCGTCGTCGGCAGCACCTCGCTGTCCGCGGAGGGCGGTGGCGGTGCCATCTTCAACGACGGCAACCTCCAGATCAGCGACAGCAAGCTGATCGGCAACCGGGCCGCCGGTACCCAGGGCAAGGGCGGGGGCCTGCTCAACGGCGGCGTCATGACCATGCACCGGACCGAGTTCCGGCACAACAGCGCGGTCAGCTACGGCGGTGGCCTGGCCAACTTCCGGGCCGCCGGCGACGTCTACGCCTCCACCTTCGTGCAGAACAACGCCGGTCAGGGCGGTGGAATGGCCAGCTTCTCCGCGCGTACCAAGGTCTTCGACACCCTGGTGGCGCAGAACAGCGCCGAGACCGGCGGCGGGCTGGCCAACTCCGACGCCGTGCTGGTGCTGCGGCAGCTGACCGTCCGCGACAACATCGCCACCGGCAAGGGCGGCGGCATCTCCACCTTCCAGGGCCTGCTGCCGCTGGACGACAGCGTGGTCAGCGGCAACACCACGCGCGGGAACGGCGGCGGCATCCACGCCGAGAAGTCGAACCTGCTCGTGCGGGGCAGCGACGTCAAGGGCAACGCCGCCGTGGGCAAGCGGTCGCAGGGTGCGGGGCTGTTCGTGACGGCGGGCTCGACCTCGCTCTACCGCAGCCACGTGCTCGGCAACCAGTCCACGGTCAAGGCCGGTGGGATCCAGGCCGAGCGGGCCCAGGTCAAGATCGATGACGACAGCGTCGTGGTCGAGAACTCCCCGACCAACTGCCTGGGCAGCAAGGTGCCGGTGGCGCACTGCTTCCGTTGAGCCGGACGTCCGGCTCCGCGCCGACGACCAGGGCCCGTGTCCGCAGCCGGCACGGGCCCTGGTCGTACGTCACCGGGCTCACTGAGAGGGCTGGGGCAGCTCGCAGTCGACCTCCGGGTTGGCGCCGACGTAGTTCAGCGGCCCGGCGGCGATGGTCACCAGGATCGTGCCGACCTCGGCGCAGTTGGTCTCCTCGTCGCTGTAGTAGCCGCGCTGGCCGGCGGCGATGGCGCCGATGACGAGCCAGATCACCACGAGGACTCCGAATATCGACGTGCCGCGCATGGCTTCCTCCACGAATCGGGGGTTCGGATTGCAAGGTGCGGACCTTGTACCCAGCCGCGCCGAGCGGCTAACGAGACCGGCGGCCCTACGGCGGCATGGGCGCCTCGGGCGGACGATTGCGGCTGCGACGAAGGTCGTCCAGCGCCACCGCGGCGAGCACCAGCAGCGCGGCCAGCGAAGCGCTGAGTGCCGGCAGGACCAGCACCGCGGGTGCCACGGCCAGCAGCGCCACCACCCCGCCGGGACGGGACCACGACATCCGGTTGAAGACCTCGCGTTCGAACAGGGCCCGGCCGACCAGGAACAGCGCCGGGCCGCCGAGCATGATCGCCGCCCAGGTGGGCGGGGTACGCGCGGGCAGGGTGTCGGTGTGCAGCACCAGCTCGAAGCCGGCCGCCGTGGCGACCACCCCGGCGACCATCACCAGGTGGGTGTAGGGGGAGGTGTTGAGGAAGCGGATCGGCACCCTCGTGATCTTGATGGCCATGGGCAGCAGCTCTCCGGCCTTGTGCACGTAGATCCGCCAGAGCAGCAGGGTGGTGGCGAAGGCCAGCAGCAGCGCCACGGCGTCCTCGAACTCCGAGTGGTGCGTGGTGTACGCCATGCCGATGACGAGGATCGCGTCGCCCAGGGCGATGGTGTAGAACTGCTGATACCGCTCGGCCAGGTGCTCGGCGGTCAACCTGAACAGGGCGGCGGGGACGCGGCCCAGCCCGGGCACCGGGTAGGACAGCCGCAGCCCGAGGTAGTCGAGGCCGAGGGCGAGCAGCCACAGCGCCATCCGGAGGTCCTCCGAGACGAAGGCGCCGCCCAGCCACGGCACCGCCGACAGCGCGAACCAGCAGAAGACCCGGGCCGCCCGGCGCTGGATCTCCGGGTCGTCGCGTACCGCCGGGATGATGAACAGGCCGCGCCCGAGGTGGATGGCGACGTACGCACCGGCGAAGGTGAGCCCCCGATCGCCGAACGCCTTGGGGATCGCGCTGGCCATCAGCAGCACCCCGAACATCACCGCGAGGACCAGGGCCTTGATCTCGGTGCGCTCCGGGTCGTACAGGTCGGTGATCAGGGCGGTGATCGCCCAGGTCCACCACACCGCGGCCAGCAGGATCAGCGCCTGGCCGGCCTGGTACCAGCTGATCTCCTCGGCCAGCCCGCGCGAGATCAGCGCCAACGCGACGACGTAGACCAGGTCGAAGAAGAGTTCCAGGAGGGGAACCCGGCGGGTCGTGGACGCGCTGCGGGTGAGCGGTCGCCGTGGGTTGTCGGGCTGTAGGTGGGCGAACGGCACGGATGGCTCCCGGCAGCCGGCGACAGTGCGGCGTGCCGGCGTGGCCGGCGTATCGACCGTAACGGCGGTTCCGGCCGGAGCGCGTCGGGGTCGGGGCCGGTCACCGGAATGGCGTACAGCGCAGCCGCCGGCGCGGGGCCCGCGAGGGGCGTTCCCGCGACCGGCGGCCCGGGATCGTCAGGACCCGCTGTCGGCCTGGGTGGCCAGCACCTTCGCCTGCTGAGGCCAGGTGGCCAGGCTGGCGGTGGCGCGCAGGCCGGCGCTCCGGACGGTCTCCCGCAGCGCGGCCTCGTCCATGTCGGCCAGCTGCCGGTAGGTCCGGATGCCCGCTCCGTGCAGCGCCGCCGCCATCTTCGGCCCGACGCCCTGGATGCGCCGGAAGTCGTCGGCCTCGACGGTGACCGGCTCCGTCGCCACCGGCTCGGCGGCGTCCACCGGCTCGGCGGCGGCGACCGGCTCGGCCGCGGCGACCGGGTCCGCCGCCGTGACGGGCGCGCTGGTGGCCGCGGTGGACGCCGCGGCGGATTCGGTGCTGGCCGGCGGCCGGACCGGTGGGGTGGCCACCGCCGGTCGCGGTTCCGCGGTCGCGTCCACCGTCGGTCCGTCCTGGACGGCGGTCGTGGTGACGTCGGCGAGCGGTTCGGCGGCCCCCGGCGCCCCGGTGGGCTCCGCACCGGTCACCGACGTCTCGCGGGTGTCGTCGGTCGGCTCGGTGGCGGTCGGGGTCGCGTCGCCTCCGGTGGGCTCGGCCGCCGTGGCGGTGGTTTCGTTGCCCGCCGGTGGGGCGGGATCGGGCTCGGTCGTTGGTTCGGTCACGGCGGTCGACTGCGCGGTCCCGGTGGCGACCGGGGCGGAATCGTTCGCCTCGCTGGTCGCGTCGCCCGCCGTACCGCCGGTCGGCTCGGTCGGTTCCGCCCGCCGGCCGCGCAGCAACAGCCAGCCCACGGCCAGCCCCGCCACCAGCACCACGAGCAGTATCAGCCAGTTCCCGAAGGACTCGCCCACGGTAACCCTCCCTGAGGTTCACGTCCGGATCGTCGCGAGAAAAACTCGCCGCAGCTTCGCACACGCGCGCCCGGGACGACAGGCAGGCCAGGTAACAGTCCGTACCGGACGCGCGGAGGCTACGGCAGGTGTCCGGTACGGGACGGACGGTGCGCTCACCGTGCGGCTGGACACGACGCGACCCCGGCACCGGGTCGGGTGCCGGGGTCGCGACGAGGATCAGTCCTGCTCGCCCCGGTAGGTGTAGAAGTCGTCGACGAACTTGCGCCGCAACCGGGGAACCCGGCTGGTGACCCGGAAGTATCCCCGGGCGCCGAGCAACGCGAGTCGTCCGAACACCGGCTGGTACATGCGGTCGTCACCGTTGGTGCCGCTGCGCCCCAACGAGTCGGCGACCCGGGCGAAGCCGTACGGCACCATCGCCGCCTCGTAGTCGGCGACCGCCTGCACCAGGGTCTTCTCCCCGGCGGCGGCGAGGATCAGCTGTCGTCGCAGCAGGTTCGCGTCGCGCAGCGCGGTGTTGGCGCCCACGCCCCGACCCGGCGTCATGGTGTGGATCGCGTCACCGAGCAGGGTGACCGTGCTGCTTCGCCAGGGCGGCACCGGCTCCGAGGTGGACACCCGGATCGGCAGGACACTGTCCGGGTCCGCCAGGCTGAGCAGTTCCCGCAGGTGCGGGTGCCAGTTGGCGGTCAGCTCCAGCGCCACCTGGATCAGCTCCGTGCCCCGGCGTCGCATCACGTCCGGTGGGAACCGGCGGGCGGTGCTCCACACCACCAGGTTGATGTTGTCGCGGGTGGGGTCGTGCCGCAGCCCCGGCCAGTCGCTGAGCAGCTTCGCGTCCGCCGAACTGGTCTCCGGTTTGAGACGACCGTCGCGGTCCCACTTGAACTCCATCACGTGCAGTACGCCCATCACCCCGCCGGTACCGAAGATGAGCGAGATGCCCCGTTGCACGCTCTCCGGCAGCAGGGACCGGGTGTGTGCGGTCAGCGGCACCCGGGTGGCGATGTTGACCGTGCCGGCGTCCCGGATGACGGCGTGCGGCAGGTACTGACGACGGACCGCCGAGTGCGTACCGTCCGCCGCCACTAGCAGGTCACCGGTCGCGGTGCCGCCGTCGGCGAAGTGGGCGGTGACCGTGCCGTCGTCGTGCTGCTCGTACCGGGTGAAGGTGCGGTCGAAGTGCACCACGTCCTCGAGGCCGGTCAGCAGCACCTGGCGCAGCGTCATCCGGGCCACGGAGCGTTCCGTGTCGACCGGGTGGGTGTCCGGCCGCAGCGGGAAGGACGCGGTGTGCCGCATCTTCTCGCTGAGCACGTTGAAGTAGCGCGGCGAGCGGGCACAGGTGGCCAGGTAGATCTCGAACAGCTCCGGCGGCAGGCAGTCACGCAGGGCCCGACTGCCGGTGGGGCCGATGCCCACCCGGTAGCCGAGCAGCCCTTCGCCCCTGGCCCGGTGTCGCTCGTAGACCTCGACGTCGATCCCGGCGCGGCGCAGCCCGTGCGCCAGGCAGAGGCCGCCGGTGCCGGCACCGATGACCAGGACGTGCGGTGCTCGGGTCGTCATGCCTCGCTGCCCGGTCAGCCGGCCACGCGCGGTGCCGGGACCTCCGCGCTGTCCCAACGGTAGAAGCAGTTGGCGATCGCGTCGCGCGGCGAGCGCCAGGTGGGCAGGTACGGCGAGGTGTGTGCGGACAGTCGCTCGTTGACCTGCTGGAACAGCGGATGGTTGCGGGCCGCCGCGAGGGCGTCCGCGCCGACGTCGTCGGTCTCCATCAGGTGTACGCACAGGTCATGCAGGCAGTACAGGGACCGGTGGCGTACCCCGGTCAGGCTCGGCAGTTCGGTCTCGTCGGACTCGGCGAAGATCTGTGCCACGCGACCTTCCGCGCCCGGGATGATTCTGCTGACGATCACTAGACGGCTCATCGGATTCCTCTCACCGGTGGGTCGGCCCGGCCGGACACCGGTACGGGCCGCTGTGGGCCCAACCCTGTCGCCCGCGCAGTCACCTACCCGTCAACGTCCGGGATCGGTGCGGTGACGCATCGCCGTCGGGCTCGGCGCGGCGGCGCGGGTGACCACGTGCCGGCGGGGTCCGCCGGCCGGCCGGCTGGCCTGGCGAATGGGGTCGAGGGTCTCCGCGAGCAGCGCGCTCATCGCCGGCGACGGCTCCAGCCGCAGCTCCCGCAGCAGCAGGTCCCGGTAGACGTAGTAGGCGTGTACCGCCTCGAAGGCGTTGCCCTCGGCGAGATGGATGCGCACCACCAGCCGGTGCGGCGTCTCGCGCAGCGGCTCGGCGGCCATCGCCTCCAGCGCCGCCTCCAACGCCTCACCGTGCCGGCCGGCGGCCAGGTGCTGGCCGGAAACCTGTTCCAACATGTGCAGTCGGAGCTGGCGCAGCCGTTCCCGGTCGGCCAGCACCCAGTCGTCGTACCAGCCGGGCAGCAGGTCGTGCCGGCCGGCGGTGAGGGCCTCCCCGGCGTCGCCCGGGGCGTGGCCGTCGCGAACCCGGCCGGCCGTGTCGATGAGCAGGTCTACATCGACCCGGACCAGCGGGTCGAGGCGGACGGTGTCGGCGGCGGTGGTCAGTGGACAGTAGGGATCCTGACGCAGTCGCCACAGTGCGGTCCGCAGTGAGGACAGTGCCCGCTCCTCGGTGGCCTCCGGCCAGAGCAGGCCGGCGAGGTGGGTACGGGTGGCACCGGGACGCAACCCGATCAGCGCGATGATCCGTTGCAGGCCGCGCGGCACCACCACGGGAGTGTCCCCGTGGGTCAGGCGGAAGCCACCGAGCAGGTGCAGCCGGATCTCGGCGTCGTGGGGCTGGCCGGTGGTGGGCGTGGGCGGAACGGCGGCCACGGCGGCACCCCCTGCGGAACGCGTCGGTTGCGGGTCTCGGCCAGATCCCGGCGTGGCCGCCGGGCCGCCACTGTCGACTCGTCGGGCCGTCGCACGCGGGGTGCGGTGCCGGGTCCGACCGCCGCGAAGATTATCAATCATAGTTACTCTGGGTCAACGATGTTGTCGGTAATGCAACTCGACAGTCTTCTGTGAAACCGCCTCTGAACTGGTCAATCTTGCCGATCATGGCGCTCGCGGCCGCTCAGCTGAATCACAGCTTGCGTCAACTGAGCGTCACCGTTCTGCGGTGTTTCCCGGGGGCTCGGTGACGCCCGGGTGACGCGGTGCTCCGCATCGTGGCGGCAGCCGTCCGGGCCCACCCGATGGCGTCCGACCGGCCCCTGGGGGAGGACCAGCATGGACCGAACGCTCATCGTCGCGAAGGTGGTCCCGACCGCCGAGGCGGCGGTCGCCGAGATCTTCGCCGAGTCCGACACGACCGAGCTGCCGCGCCTGGTGGGGGTCCGGCACCGCTCGCTGTACCGCCTGCACGACCTGTACGTGCACCTCATCGAGACCGAGTCGGCCGGTGACGGCGCCGTGGAGGCGGTCCGGGAGCATCCCGAGTTCGTCCGGGTCAGCAGCCGGCTGAGTTCGTACATCTCGCCGTACCGGCCGGACTGGCGGTCGCCCCGGGACGCGATGGCGCGCTGCTTCTACCGCTTCGACGGAGGCCGGCCATGACCGCCACCGCGCCCTCGGGCGAGACCCTGTGGTCCCGGTGCGGCGGCTGCGCCGCCCTGCTCTACCGCAAGCGGCTGCGCCGCAACCTCGACGTCTGCCCGGAGTGCGGCCTGCACGCCCGACTCGCCGCACCCGAGCGGATCGACCAGCTGGTCGATCCCGGATCGTTCCGGACCCTGCCGGAGCGCGCGGTCGCGGTGGATCCGATCGGTTTCGTCGACGTGCTGCCGTACCCGCACCGGCTCGCCGCCGCCCGCGCCGACACCGGCCTGCCGGAGGCGGTGCTCTGCGGCACCGCCGCGATCGGCGGGTCGCGTTGTGCGCTCGCCGTGATGGACTTCCGGTTCCTCGGCGGCAGCCTGGGCAGCGCCGTCGGCGAGCTGATCACCCGTACCGCCGAGCAGGCGTTGGCGGCGGGCGTCCCGCTGGTCCTGGTCACCGCCTCCGGCGGTGCCCGGATGCAGGAGGGGGCGCTGTCGCTGATGCAGATGGCCACGGTCAGCCAGGCGATGGCCGAGCTGCGCGAGGTCGGACTGCTCACCGTCAGCGTGCTGACCGACCCCACCTACGGCGGGGTGGCCGCCTCCTTCGCCACCAGCGCCGACCTGGTACTCGCCGAGAGCGGCGCCCGGATGGGCTTCGCCGGCCCTCGGGTGATCCGGCAGGTCACCGGACGTGACCTGCCGGAGGGGTTCCAGACCGCCGAGTTCCTGCTGCGGCACGGCCAGGTCGACATGGTGGTGCCCCGGCACGCCCTGCGTGCCCGACTGGCGACGCTGCTCGCCGCGACGGGCACCGGCCGCCCGGCCACGAAGCGGTCCGGCGTGGACGCCCCGCCGCCCGAGACGGCCCGCCCGGTCGGGTTGCCCCGGACACCGGTGCGCGACGCCTGGGAGACCGTGCGTCTGGCCCGGCACCCCCGCCGGCCCACCACTCTGGACTATCTGGAGACCACCTTCGACGGCTTCACCGAACTGCACGGCGACCGGCTCGGCGGCGACTGCCCGGCGGTGGTCGGGGGGTTGGCGCGGCTCGACGGCCGGCACCTGATGGTGGTCGGCCACCAGAAGGGACACAGCACCGCCGAGCTGGCCGCCCGCAACTTCGGCATGGCCACCCCGGCGGGCCACCGCAAGGCGTTGCGGCTGATGCGACTCGCGGCCCGACTCGGGCTGCCCGTGGTGACGCTTGTCGACACCCCGGGGGCCGATCCGGGGGTCGAGGCGGAGGAGCACGGACAGGCGGCGGCGATCGCGGAGAACATCCTGGTCATGAGCGTGCTGCCCACCCCGGTGGTGACCGTGGTGACCGGGGAGGGCGGCAGCGGCGGTGCCCTGGCCCTGGCGGTGGCCGACCGGGTGCTGATGCTCCAGCACGCGGTCTACTCGGTGATCAGTCCCGAGGGCTGCGCCGCGATCCTCTGGCCCGGTCGCACCGCCGCCCCGCAGGCCGCCCGGGCCCTGCGACTGACCGCACCGGATCTGTGCCGGCTCGGGGTGGTCGACGAGGTCGTACCCGAGCCGGACGGCTCGGCCGCCGACGACCCCGAGGCGACCGCGCGGGCCGTCCGTCAGGCGCTGCTGGCGAACCTGCTGCCGCTGCTGGAGGTGCCCACGGTGACCCTCGTTCAACGACGGCGACGACGCTTCCGCCGCTTCGGTGCCGCACGCGCCAGTGCCCGAGCGGGCACCCGGTGAGCGCCGCGCCCACGGTCCCCGGTGCGGCGACGACGCCGAACGGCGACACGACCGGGCAGCGGGCCGACGGCGTCGCCGGTCCGGAACCCGACCGGCGTCCGGCGGCCGACGCCGCCCTGGCCGACCTGCGCCGGCACGCCCAGCAGCTCATCGCCGAACTGGCCGATCCGGTGCGCCGGCTGCGACTGCGCCTCGGTGAGGCCGAGCTGGAGGTGGAATGGGCTCGGCCGGTCGGGCCGCAACCGGGTCCGCCGTCCGGTTCCACGGGTTCCGGTGTCGCCGCTCCCGCACCCCGGCCGCCCGTCGAACCGTCCCCGGCCCCACCGGCGGCCGGCCCCGCGGCCCGCGCCAGCGTCCGGTCGCCGATGGTCGGCACCTTCTACCGGTCGCCGCAGCCGGGTGCGGCACCCTTCGTGGCCGTCGGCGACCTGGTCCGGCCCGGACAGGTGGTCGGGATCGTCGAGGCGATGAAACTGATGAACGAGATCGCCGCGGATCGACCCGGCCGGGTCGTCGAGATCCTGGTCGCCGACGGACAGCCGGTGGAGTACGACCAGCCACTGGTCGCCCTGGATCCGGCCTGAGGATGGTGCGCGATGTTCTCCAAGGTGCTGATCGCCAACCGGGGCGAGATCGCGCTGCGCATCCTGCGCGCGTGCCGGGAACTGGGCATCCGTACCGCCGTGGTCTACTCCACCGCGGACGCCGACTCGGTGGCGGTGCGGCTGGCCGACGAGGCCGTCCGGATCGGCCCCTCGGCCAGCCGGCGCAGTTACCTCAACGCCGCCGCCGTGGTGGAGGCGGCCCGTAAGGTCGGCGCCCAGGCGGTGCACCCGGGCTACGGGTTCCTCTCCGAGGACGCCGACTTCGCGGAGATCTGCGCGGACAACGGGTTGACCTTCGTCGGCCCACCGCCACACGTGATGTCCGTGCTCGCCGACAAGTCCTCCGCCCGGGCGTTGATGAGCCGGGCCGGGCTGCCGCTGGCGCCGGGCGCGGTACAGCCGGTACCGACGGCCGCCGAGGCCGCCGCCGTCGCCGCCGAGGTGGGCTACCCGGTCATCATCAAGGCCGCGGCCGGGGGCGGGGGCCGGGGGATGACGGTGGTCCGGGCCCCGGCGGACCTGCCCCGGGCGTACGCGCGTACCCGGGCCGCCGCCCAGGCCGCCTTCGGCGACGACCGGGTGTACGTCGAGCGCTACCTGGTCGACGCCCGGCACGTCGAGGTCCAACTGCTCTGCGACTCGCACGGCAACGGCGTGCACCTGGGCACCCGGGACTGCTCGGTGCAGCGCCGCCACCAGAAGCTCGTCGAGGAGGCGCCCGCCCCGGCGCTGTCCCAAGCGACGTTGGACGCCATCGCCGGCACCGCCCTGCGTGGCGCACTCGACGTCGGGTTCACCGGTGCCGGGACGGTGGAGTTCCTGGTCGACGCCGAGGAGAGGTTCCACTTCCTGGAGATCAACTGTCGCATCCAGGTGGAACACCCGGTCACCGAGATGATCACCGGCATCGACCTGGTGCACGAGCAGTTCCACGTCGCGGCGGGCACCCCGCTGCGCTGGCGTCAGGAGGACGTCCGGTTCACCGGGGTGGGCATCGAGTGCCGGGTCAACGTGGAGGATCCGGACCGGAACTTCGCGCCCACCCCCGGCCGGCTGGACCGGTTCGTGCCGCCCGGCGGCCCGTTCACCCGGGTCGACACCCACGGGCATCCCGGTTACCTGGTGGGGCCGCACTACGACTCGCTGCTGGCGAAGGTGGCCGTCTGGGCCCCGGACCGTGACCTGGCGTTGAGCCGGCTGGACCGGGCGCTCGGCGAGTTCGAGATCTCCGGACCGGGGATGCGCACCACCATCCCGTTCGTCCGGCGGGTGCTCGACGACGCCGAGTTCCGCAAGGGGCGGCACTCCACCGGGCTGGTGGACCGCCTGATCGCCGCACCGAAACCCACACACCCGAGGAGGAAACGATGACCGTCACCGATGACGACTCGCTGACCGCGGAGATAACCGACATCCTGGTCACCAACTGCGGACTCGATCCGGAGGCCGCCGCCCGCGCGCCGGCCGCCTCCCTGGAGGAGCTGGGCATGGACTCGCTCGCCCTGCTCGAACTGTCGGCGGTGGTCGCCGACCGCTGGCAGGTCAGCATCCCGGAGCAGGCCGCACAGTTGAGCATCCCGGGCGTGGCCGACCTGGTCGCCCGGCGGGCCGACCCGCCCGGGCACACCGAGAACAGCATCGTCATCGCCGCTCCGCTGGAACTGGTCTGGTCGGTGACGAACGACGTGGCGGGCTGGCCGGACCTGTTCACCGAGTACGCCCGGGCCGAGATCCTCGACCGGGACGGCGACACGGTCCGGTTCCGACTCACCATGCATCCCGACGAGAACGGCGTCGCCTGGAGCTGGGTCAGCGAACGCACCGCGGATCCGGCCACCCGACAGGTGCGCGCCCACCGGGTGGAGACCGGGCCGTTCGAGTACATGCGGATCCGCTGGACCTACACCGAGGAACCCGACGGCGTCCGGATGACCTGGGTGCAGGACTTCGCCATGAAGCCGACCGCACCGGTGGACAACGCCGGGATGACCGAACGGATCAACACCAACAGCGCCGTGCAACTGGCCGTCATCAAGGAACGCGTCGAGCGGCTCGCCCGGGACCGGACGACCCCGCCGTCGACGAGCGTCACCCCGACAGCCGTCCCGGCCGGTGCGAGCGCGACAGGAGCCGACGATGAGTGACCTCGCCCTGGTGGCCGCCCGGGACGTGCCCGCCGACCGTCGGCGCGGCGGCGAGCTGCGGGTCCTGCTCGGTCCGCGTACCGTCGGCAGTACCTCGGGTTTCATGGGCGTGGCCACCATGGCACCGGGCGAGCGGATCGCCGAGCACTACCACCCGTACAGCGAGGAGTTCCTTTACGTCGCCCGGGGCGCCATCACCGTCGATTTGGACGACGAACCGGTGCCACTGGCGGCCGGCGAGGCGCTGTTCGTGGCCCGCAACGTCCGGCACCGGCTGCGCAACACCGGGCACGTGCCCGCCGAGGTCGTCTTCCACCTCGGGCCACTGGCGCCGCGCCCGGAACTCGGCCACGTCGACACCGAGCTCGTCGAACAGCGGGACCGGTCGTGACCACCCGACGCACCGTGGTCACCGGCGTCGGGGTGGTGGCCCCCGGCGGGGTGACCCGGGACCGGTTCTGGAAGAGCATCACCGAGGGGCGCACGGCCACCCGGCGGATCACCTTCTTCGACCCGTCGCCGTTCCGGTCGCAGATCGCCGCCGAGTGCGACTTCGACCCGGACGCCGCCGGGCTGACCCCCGCCCAGCGGCAGCGCGCCGACCGCTACGTGCAGTTCGCGCTGGCCTGCGCCGCCGAGGCGGTCGCCGACAGCGGGCTGGAGCTCACCGACGCCGAACGCGACCGCACCGGCGTGGTGCTGGGCACCGCCGTCGGCGGCACCATGGCGCTGGAGCAGGAGTACGTGACGGTGAGCGACAGCGGCCGGCGCTGGCTGGTCGACGCGGCACTCGGTGGCCCGTACCTCTACCCGGCGCTGATGCCCAGCAGCCTGGCCGCCGACGTGGCCTGCCGCCACGGACTGCACGGGCCGGCCCAGGTCATCTCCACCGGCTGCACCTCCGGCATCGACGCCATCGGCTACGCCCATCAGTTGGTCGTCGACGGCGAGGCCGACATCGTGCTCGCCGGTGCCGCCGACTCGCCGATCTCACCGGTCACCGTCGCCTCGTTCGACGCCATCAAGGCCACCAGCCCGGACAACGACGACCCGGCGCACGCCTCCCGCCCCTTCGACGCCGACCGGCACGGCTTCGTGCTGGCCGAGGGGGCGGCGGTGCTGGTGCTGGAGGAGGCCGGACACGCCGCGCGGCGGGGCGCGCACGTCTACTGCGAGGTGGCCGGCTACGCCAGCCGCAGCAACGGGTACCACATGACCGGGCTGCGCCCCGACGGCCTGGAGATGGGGCTGGCCATCACCGACGCACTGCGGCAGGCCCGACTGGCACCCGGGGACGTCTCCTACATCAGCGCGCACGGCTCCGGCACCCGGCAGAACGACCGGCACGAGACGGCCGCCTTCAAACGGTCGCTCGGTCCGGCGGCCCACCGGGTGCCGATCAGCTCGATCAAGTCGATGGTCGGGCACTCGCTGGGAGCCATCGGCGCCATCGAGATGGCCGCGTGTGCCCTGGCCATCGAGTTCGGCGTGGTGCCGCCGACCGCCAACTGGGCCACCCGGGACCCGGAGTGCGACCTGGACTACGTGCCCAACGAGGCCCGGGAGGTGCCGGTGGACGTGGCGCTCTCGGTGGGCAGCGGCTTCGGCGGGTTCCAGTCGGCCATGCTGTTCCGCAGGTCGGCCCGGGTGGTGACGCGGTGAGCGCGAGTCGGGTCCGGACGGCCCCCGCCGGTGACGGCGTGACCGGCGGGCGGGCCGTGGTCACCGGCGTCGGGGTGGTGGCACCCAGCGGCGTCGGCGCGGACGCGCACTGGCGTACGGTCCTGTCCGGCCGCCGCCGGACCGGACCGATCACCCTGTTCGACGCCGCCGGCTACCCGACCCGCCTCGGCGGCGAGGTCGCGGACTTCGACCCGGGCCGGTACGCCGACAACCGTGCCCTGGTGCAGACCGACCGGTGGACGCACCTCGGCTTCGCCGCCACCGCGCTGGCGCTGGCCGACGCCGGCCTGCCGGAGCGGGCCACCGACCCGTACGGCTGGGCGGTGACCCTGGCCAGTGCCTCCGGCGGCAACCTGTTCGGCCAGCGGGAGCTGCAACGCCTCTGGTCGTCACCGTCGCGCACGGTCGGCGCGTACCAGTCGATCGCCTGGTTCTACGCGGCCAGCGTCGGACAGCTCTCCATCCGGCACCAGGCGAAGGGGCCGTGCGGGGTGCTGGTGGCGGAGTCGGCGGGTGGCCTGGACAGCCTGGCGCACGCGGCGCGGACCGTACGGCGCGGCGCCTCGGTGGTGCTCGCCGGGGCGACCGAGTGTCCGCTGAGCCCGTACGCGCTGGCCTGTCAGCTGCGCTCCGGCCTGCTCAGCGAGGTGGCCGATCCGGAGCGCGCCTACCGGCCGTTCGACGCCGCCGCCAGCGGCTACCTTCCCGCCGAGGGTGGCGCGGTGTTCGTGGTGGAGGAGCTGGAGCACGCCCGGGCCCGGGGTGCGCGCAGCTACGGCGAGGTGACCGGCTGGGGCGCCACCCACGACGCGACGCACACCACCGCGGACAGTGCCGGCGATCCGCACCAGTACGCCCGCGCCATGCGGCTGGCCCTGGGCCGGGCCGGTGTCGAGCCGGACGAGGTGGACGTGGTCGTTCCCGACGCGCTCGGCGTGCCGCGCTACGACCGGGCCGAGGCCAGCGCCCTGCGGGCCGTCTTCGGCGCCCGGATGCCGCCGGTCACCACCCACAAGGAGTTGACCGGGCGGGCGCATCAGGGTGGCTCGGCACTTGACGTGGCCACCGCCCTGCTCGCCTTCGCGCACGACACGCTGCCCGCCTCGGCCGGGCCGCAGGTCGTGGCGGACGGGTGCGAACTGGATTTCCTGCGGGTCGCCCGCCGCCCGCGTACCCGGGTGGCGTTGATCTGCGCCCGGGGCTTCGACGGGTTCAACAGTGCGCTGGTGGTGCGCGGTGCGCCGCCGGCCGGAGAGGAGCGGTGATGGACGCACGGGAGGGCGGGGAGCGGGTCGGCGGGCACCGCGCGCGGGTGGTGTTTCTGGTCCGGGTGCCCGACGAGCGCACTGCGGACTTCCTCCGGGCCTACGAGGCGGTCCGGCACCTGGTCGCCGACGGGGTGCCGGGCCACCTGGTCGACCAGGTCTGCCGTTCGTCGACCGACCCGGAGCAGTGGCTCATCACCAGCGAGTGGAGCAGCCTGGCCGACTTCGAGGCGTGGGAGCGCAGCCCGGAACACCGCGACCTGGTCCGGCCGATGCGGGAGTGCTTCACCGACGCCCGGTCCCTGCGCTTCCACATCCACGCGCAGACGCCCGTACCGGCCGGGACACCCCGGTGAGAAGATGAACGCATGGTGGTGATCCACTCACTCAAGGTTGACACACGGACTCGATCATCCTCGCCGGTCGGTCCGACGGCAATCCGGTCAGTCGCCCTTCTCGGACATCCATTTGCATGACGCAATGTCCATCGTGGCTGCCGTAGGGTTCGGGAAACGCTCCGAGCAGGTGACCTGCGTCTGGCGCGTGCCGCGGCGACGCCGATGGTGGAGGTGGGGAGTCATGACCGGACCGCTGTGCTCGCCGAGCGAGACCGATCGGCGGCCCCGCGCCGCCCCGCCGACCTCCGCCGACCGGCAGCCCTCGGGTGACCGGCCGCCCGGGGCCCCGCGCCGGTCACCGACGCTGCCGGTGGGCCCTCAACGCGACCCGAGGTCGACCTCGGCCAGGTAGACGCAACTGTGTCCCTCGTGCGAGGAGTAGTAGCTGACGTGCAGTCGCTCGTCGTGCCAGACCAGGCCGGGATAGCTGGAGTCGCCGCCGGAGGGTAGCGTGACCAGCTCCCGCAGCCGGCCCCGTGCCACGTCGACGGCGCAGATCGCGGTCCGCACCGACCCGTCGTGCAGCCGTACGCCGGCCACCAGGGTGCCGTCGGGCAGCCGGCACAGCGCCGGCCCGCCCACCCGTACCCCGAGGTCCGTCCAGGTCCACTCCCGGTAGGGCGGGCGGGCCCGGCCGAGCTGCGCGGTGGCCGTACCACCGTCGCGCCGCAGCAGGCAGGTGGCGGTGCCGTCGGAGTCGAAGACCAGCCCGGACTCGTTCGGATACCCGCCGGAGAACAGGGTGCGGACCACCGGTCGCAGGTCGAATCCGTCGTCGCTGCGGTAGAGCCGGGCGAACCGTGGCTCCCGGGTGGCGTAGCCGACGCCGTACATCGCGTCGTCGCGCCAGGCCGCCCGCCAGATCCAGACGTCCGGTTCGCCGATCGGCCGGGGTTCGTCCCACCGGTGGCCGTCGTCGCTGAGCGCGGTGACCGTCCGGAACCGCTTCGGAGTGCCCGTCGCGGCGGCGGCGAGCAACTGCAACCGTCCGTCGGGGCGCGGCACGAAGCGTGGGTCGCGCAGGTCGACACCGGCCTGGGCGAGGACGGCCGCGGTCTGCCAGGAGCGAGCGTCCGATGAGGTCAACACCCGCAGGACGCCGTCGTCGGACAGGTGCGACCGGCCCTGCCGGAACGCGCAGAACCACTGTCCCGCGTGCCGGACCAGGTCGGTGAAGGCGTTGTGCGGGGCGGTGTCACCGATACGGCGTAACGCGCGCACCTCGGTGGTCGCCGGACGGATGATCACGTGCGCCGACGGTACGCGGAGCGGGCGACGCGGGTGTGGCGGCGGGGCGAACAGCGGGCGAACGCGGCGATCGGCCGGTGCCGCCGGCCGGGTCGGATGCTCACCGGGTCGCCCGGGTACGGCGCGCGGCGACGTAACGCCGCGCCTTCTCGGCGGTTCCGCAGTCGTCCATGCTGCACCAGCGGCGACTGCGGTTCTTGCTCTCGTCGAGGAAGACGAAGCGGCAGCCGCCGCATCCCTTGATCCGGTCGAGCGGACCGGTGGTGAGCAACTGGACCGCCGCGTGCACCACCGGCCGTAGCGGCCGGGCGGCGGTGTGGTCGTCCCGCCAGGACCAGACGAAGGTGCCGGCCTTGTCGAGCCGCGCGTGAGCGAGCGCGTCGGCTTCGTCGTCGCGCAGCCGGGCCAGGGTGGACCCGCTCGGGCTCCGGCCGGACGCCACGGCCCGGAACACCTCGTCGAGGCGGTCGCGGATGTCCAGGGACCGCAGGAAGGCGGCCTGCGTGTCGTCCGGGTCGTCGGGCCGGCGGCGGTGTGACCCGGTCACCTCCGCGTCGGTGAGCACGCCCGCGTAGCCGGCCCAGGCGAGCAGCTCGGGGTAGCCGGTGAGCACGTCGTCGTCGGGCGGCCCGACGGGTGGACCGGTGCGGGTGTTGACGAAGTCCAAGGCGAGGTTGCCGCCCACCAGGCGCAGCCTCCGGACACCCTCGACTGTTTCCATCAAACGCGACTTTACCAGTTGACGGGCGGTAGGGGCGCTCCCTAGTGTTACCTCCATAACATCGATAGCCGGTAACACGGGAGGACGGATGGGACGCGGGCGGGCGACAACGGTCCTGATCGGACTGTCGGGCGGGACCTTCCTCTACACCACCGCCGAGGCGCTGCCCATCGGGCTGCTGCTGCCGATGGCGGCGGATCTGGCCGTCCCACCCGCGGACGTGGGCATGCTGGTCACCGCGTACGGCGCCGTGGTGATGGTCGCCTCGGTGCCGTTGACCGCGCTGGTCCGCCGCGTCCCTCGGCGGCGACTGCTGTCGGCGCTGCTGGCCGGCTTCGTGGTCAGCAACGCGGTCACGGTGTTCGCGAGCGGCTTCGCGGTGCTGCTGGCGGCCCGGATGGCGACGGCCGCGACGCACGCGCTGTTCTGGGCGGTGGTGGTGCCGGCCGCCGCGGAACTGTTCCGGCCGGGACTGCGGGGCCGGGTGGTCGCGGTCGTGTTCGCCGGTGGCAACGTCGCCCTGGCCCTGGGCGTGCCCGCGGGCATCTGGCTGGGCGAGCGGGCCGGCTGGCGGGCCTCGTTCCTGGCGGTGTCCGGGCTCGGCGCGATCGTGTTCGTTGTGGTCGCCGCGCTGCTGCCCTCGACGCGCCCCGGCGAGGGGCACGCCACCCGAGGTGCGACGCCCGACGCCCGACGCTTCTGGCTGCTGGCCGCGGTGGCCGTCCTGGCGACCGCCGGAGCGATCGTCGCCTACACCTACGTCGCCCTCTTCGTCACCGAGCACAGCGCGATGCCCGCCACCTCGGTCGGCGCCATTCTGCTCGCTCGCGGGATCGCCAGCGTGCTCGGCATCCTCGCCGTCGGCGTGCTGGTGGACCGCAACCCCTGGCTCGCCCTGACCGCGACCGTCGCGCTACAGTCGCTGGCCCTGCTCGGGCTGTACGCGCTGGGCCACCGACCCGCCGCGGCCGTCGTCCTGATCGCGCTGGCCGGCCTGGCCTTCGCCGCGTTCACCGCGACCCTCGGCGGCCTCGTCCTGCAGGTGGCGCCGGGACGCTCGGACCTCGCCGCCGCTACCGTGTCCGCCGCCGTCAACGTCGGCATCACCGCTGGTGCCTTCATCGGAGGGCTCGCGCTGCCGAGCCACGGCGTGCACCGCACGGTGCTGATCGGTGCCCTGCTCAGCGTCGTGGCCGTGCTGCTGGCGCTCGGCGAGCGGCGTCTCGCCCACCCCGCCCCTACCGAGGACGCGCCCGCCACCGCCACGCCGGCACCTGTTGCCCCGCGCTGCGCTGGCCCGCAACTTCGCTGATACTGCTGCCTCGACGACGCCGGATGCGGCAGCATCCCTGAAATTGCTGGGGAGTCCGGGCGGGGTGGTGGTCGGGCAAGCGAGGCGGTGAGGCGCTTCCAGCCGGCGCGTGACGGAGTGAGTCTTGGCTACGGGTATCCGGGTGTCTACCGTGACCCGCCCGCTTCGGGCGGTGCCGTCTGCGCCTGGTGCGCGGCGGCCAGCCGTCTCGGGGCGCGGGCGTACCAGGCTTCCACGATCAGTTCGGTCAGCTCGGTGACGCCGATCCGGTCCAGCCGGACCAGCACCGACGGATAGCCGTCGAAGTGTGGCGTGGTGAAGAAGAGGCCGGGGTCGTCGGCGAGCAACGCCTCCTTGACGCCGAGATCCGCCACCCGGACCCCGAGGATGGGACCGTCCGGTGCGGACGGACCGAGGTCGTGGAGTTCCTTACCGCGCAGCGGCCGTTCCCAGACGAACGGCTTGTCCTTCACCCGCCAGGCGGCCACCCCGTCGTAGGAGGGCCGCTCGCTGGTCTCCGGCAGACCCAGCGCGATCCGGCGTACGTCGTCCCAACTGGCCACCTCCTGACGGTACGCCAGGTTGGTGTCCGCCATGGGTCCCGCCCGCACGGTCGGGGTGGCCTGGCGTGGCGGCGGCCGGGTCGGCGATGGTGAACCGCATGGAGATCACGCCCGAACCGGTCTGCCTGGCCGACTTCGCCGCCCTGGCCCGGACCGTACTGCCGCCCCGCGTTTGGGACTACCTGGACGGTGGCAGCGGTGCCGAGGTGACCCTCGGCGGAAACCGCCGTGCGCTGGACCGGGTCGGCGTGGTGCCGAGGGTGCTGACCGGGGTGCGCACCCCGAGACTGCGGACCCGGTTGCTCGGCCGGGAGTACGCGATGCCGGTGGCGGTGGCGCCGTTGGCGTACCAACGGCTGGTGCACCCCGACGGCGAACCGGCACTGGCCGCCGCGGCTTGCGCCGCCGACGTGCCGTACCTGGCCAGCATCCTCGGCAGCACGCCGATCGAGCAGGTCACCGCCACCGGCGCCGACGTCTGGTTCCAGCTGTACTGGCTGCGCGAGCGGTCCCTGGTCGCCGACCTGCTGGCGCGGGTCCGCGCCGCCGGCTGCCGGGCGCTCGTGGTCACCGTGGACGTGCCGGTGCTCGGCCGACGCCTGCGGGACCTGCGCAACTCCTTCCGGCTGCCGCCGGGGCTGGTCCCGGCCAACCTGCCGGGCGGTCGCGACGACCTGGCCCACGGCGGTACGCCCGGGGTGACCCCGGTGTCCGCGCACCGTGACGCGGCGTTCGCTCCGGCGCTGACCTGGTCGGACCTGCGGTGGCTGGGGGAGCGGTCCGACCTGCCACTGGTCGTCAAGGGCATCCTCGACCCGGCCGACGCGGTCCGTGCCGTCGACGCGGGAGCACGGGCGATCGTGGTGTCCAACCACGGCGGCCGGCAGCTCGACGGAGCCCCGGCCAGCGTCACCATGCTGCCCGAGGTGGTGGCGGCCGTCGGTGACCGCTGCGAGGTGTTGCTGGACAGTGGCATCCGCAGCGGTGTCGACGTGCTGCGCGCCCTGGCGCTGGGTGCCGCCGGTGTGCTGGTCGGGCGGCCGATGCTCTGGGCCCTGGCGGTCGGTGGGCAACCGGCGGCCCGCTCCGCGCTGGCCCTGCTCGCCGACGAGGTGCGCGACGCCCTGGCCCTGGCCGGCTGCGCCGACCCGGCGAGCGCCCGGCGGCTGCGCACGGTGCCGGTGAGCTGACCGGAACCGGTGCGGCGACTCATCGCGTTCACCGGTTCGCAACCTGTGACGGCTGCCCTGCCGCCGTCCTGACAGGACGGTCATAATGGGCGGCATGGTTGCCTGGGAGTACGCCCTGCTGGTCCGCCGCTACCAGGGGCAGGGCCGCAATTTTCATGTCTCGTTCGTCTGGTACGGCCCCGACGGGTCCCGCAAGGACATCACGGCGTACGGCGACACCGCGATCGCGCATCTCAACCGCGCCGGACGCGACGGTTGGGAACTCGTCTCCGCCGCCGAGGACGTGAACAACGTGCAGGGCAGCACCGAGGTGCACCGCTACCACCTGAAACGTCCACTGGCCTGAGGTACGTACGCGCCGGTCGGCACCCGGTGGTTCCGCTGGACGTTCGACCACTCCTGACGGGTCCGCGACCGCGTCGGGCCGGGCCGTCCCGGCCCGACGCGATCGTCGTCAGCCCAGCTCGACGTCCGGGTAGAGCGGGAAACCGGTGAGCAGCTCGCTGGCCTGGCGACTGATCTTGTCGGCGAGGGCCGGGTCGAGCACGTACTTCGCCTTGGAGGCGGTGCCGTCCGGGCCGACCCCGGCGCTGGTCTGGCTGAGCACGGCGTGGATCAGCTCGGCGGTGGTGTCCATCTCCGCCGTGCCGAGCCCCCGGGTGGTCAGCGCGGGGGTGCCGATCCGGATGCCGGAGGTGTACCAGGCGCCGTTGGGGTCCTGCGGCACCGCGTTGCGGTTGGTGACGATGCCGGAGTCCAGCAGCGCCTGTTCGGCCTGCCGGCCGGTCAGCCCGTAGCCGGTCACGTCGATCAGCACCAGGTGGTTGTCGGTGCCGCCGGTGACCAGTTTGGCTCCGCGTCGCAGCAGACCCTCGGCCAGCGCCCGGGCGTTGTCGACGATCTGCCGGGCGTAGTCGGCGAAGTCGGGCCGGCGGGCCTCGGCCAGCGCCACCGCCTTGGCCGCCATCACGTGCGGCAGCGGGCCGCCGAGCACCATCGGGCAGCCCCGGTCCACCTGGTCGGCAAGCTCCGGGCCGCACAGCACCAGGCCGCCGCGCGGACCGCGCAACGACTTGTGGGTGGTGCTGGTGACGATGTGCGCGTGCGGTACCGGGTCGAAGTCACCGGTGAAGACCTTGCCGGCGACCAGGCCCGCGAAGTGCGCCATGTCCACCATGAACGTGGCGCCGACCGAGTCGGCGATCTCCCGCATGATCCGGAAATTGATCTTACGTGGGTACGCCGAGTAGCCGGCGACCAGCACCAGCGGCCGGAACTCGCGAGCCGCCTCGGCGACCCGGTCGTAGTCGACCAGACCGGTGTCCGGGTCGGTGCCGTAGCTGCGCT
Organism: Micromonospora palythoicola; assembly: GCF_036689795.1. NCBI lineage: Bacteria > Bacillati > Actinomycetota > Actinomycetes > Micromonosporales > Micromonosporaceae > Micromonospora > Micromonospora palythoicola. The sequence continues at coordinate 198,213 of NZ_JBAGKI010000002.1, forward strand.
GGTCGAACATCTTGCCGGAGATGTTCGGCCGGAAACCGTGGGTCAGGTGCCCGCCGGCGTCCAGGGACATGCCGAGCATCCGCTGGTCGCCCAGCTCGCGCCGCAGCGCGAACCAGTCCGCCTCGGTGAGGTCGTTGACGTGGCGGGCCTGCGCCTTCTTCAGCGCCGGTGACTCGACGCGGTCGGCCAGGATCGCCCAGAACGCCACCAGGTTGGCGTCGATGCCCGAGTGCGGCTGCACGTACGCGTGCGCCGCGCCGAACAACTCCCGGGCGTGCTCGGCGGCGAGCGCCTCGACGGTGTCCACGTTCTGGCAGCCGGCGTAGAACCGGCGACCGACGGTGCCCTCGGCGTACTTGTCGCTGAACCAGTTGCCCATGGCCAGCAACGTCGCCGGGGAGGCGTAGTTCTCGCTGGCGATCAGCTTGAGCGACTCGCGCTGGTCGGCCAGTTCCGCCCCGATCGCGTCGGCGACCCGCGGCTCGACACCACGGATCACCTCGAGAGCGCTGCGGAAGGCGGTGGATTCGGCGTTGCGCGGCATGCGACCTCCAGGTGACGTGCGGAAGGCCCAGGCGCTCGGCATGCGTCCTCATGACGGGGCCGCTCCCCGATGGTTCTCCATCTCCAATGCGCCAGTCACGGCCCGAGGGGATCCTACCGGGTACGCCGGCAGGACGGGCCGCGGCGGGCGACCGTGCGGCGGGTGGCGGACCCGCGACCGGGCGGCGGGACCGCAGCCCGCGGCCGGCCGGGGGCCGGGCGGGCGCACTAGGATCGCCGCATGGTGGCAACGGGCGACGGTGGCAGTCTCCTGGCCATCAGCGACCTGCACGTGGGCCATCCGGAGAACCGGACGATCGTCGAGGGGTTGCGTCCCCGGACGCCGCGGGACTGGCTGCTGGTCGCCGGTGACGTGGGCGACACCGTCGCCGACGTGGCCTGGGCACTGCGGCTGCTGGCCGACCGGTTCGCCCGGGTGGTCTGGTCGCCGGGCAACCACGAGCTGTGGACGCCGCCCGCCGACCCGGTCACGTTGCGGGGTGCGGCGCGCTACGCCCACCTGGTCGAGCTGTGTCGTGGACTCGGCGTGGTCACCCCCGAGGACCCGTACCCGGTGTGGGCGGGGCCCGGCGGCCCGGTGACGGTGGCGCCGCTGCTGCTGCTGTACGACCACAGCTGGCGGCCGGACGGCTTCGACACGCCCGAGGCGGCGCTGGCCGAGGCGTACCGGACCGGGATCGTCTGCACCGACGAGGTGCTGCTGCACCCCGACCCTTACGAGAGCCGGTCGGCATGGTGCGCCGCCCGGGTGGCCGAGACCGCCCGCCGGCTCGCCGGGCGCGACCCGGCGCTGCCGACCGTGCTGATGAACCACTGGCCGCTGGTCCGGGAGGTGACCCGGGTGCTGCGGTATCCGATCTTCGCCCAGTGGTGCGGCACCGAGGCCACCGCCGACTGGCACGTACGCTTCGACGCCGCCGCGGTCGTCTACGGCCATCTGCACATTCCCCGGACCAGTTGGCACGACGGCGTGCGGTTCGAGGAGGTGTCGGTGGGTTACCCGCGGGAGTGGCGGTCCCGTGGCGTACCCCCGGGCCGGGGGGGGGGGGGGGGAGCGCCCCACCGGGGGGGGGGCGCCCCCCCCGGGGGGGGCGGGGGGGGGGGCCCCCCCCCCCCCCCGC